>QKGI01000166.1 GCA_003250475.1 Bacteroidota bacterium
GACTGTGATAATGTCAGGAATCAGCAGCAGGACAACCCTTACAGGCAGAGGGAGTACTAGGGGGGTCGGAAGGTCTGAAGTCTGAAGGTCTGGGGTCTGAAGGTCTGAGGTCTTGCAGTCTTGCGGTCATGCAGTCTTGCAGTCTTGCGGTCATGCAGTCTTGCGGTCATGCAGTCATGCAGTCATGTCGGAGCGGAGCGGAGATCCTCGACCGGAAGGTCGGGTGGATGACTCAGGAAAAGAGGAGCCTTACCAGCCCTTCCACCTTGTACACTTTCGATATCTTTACCCCTGGCTGTTCCCTGATATTACGGTGATATCCCGAGATGACCACCTCCCCGAAGCCCATTCTTGCTGCTTCCATGATGCGCTGTTCTATCCTTGCAACCGGTCTTATCTCTCCAGACAGGCCTACTTCGCCGGCGAAGGAGGTATGATGGTCAACGGGTGCGTCAAGGTTTGATGACAGGACAGCACTAACGACGGCCAGGTCTATGGCCGGATCGCTCACTTTCAGTCCCCCGGCTATATTGAGGAAGACATCCTTTACTCCAAGACGGAATCCTGCTCTTTTCTCAAGCACTGCCAGCAGCATGTTAAGTCTCCGGGTATCGAATCCTGTAGAGCTTCGCTGTGGTGTGCCGTATACTGCGCTGCTCACCAGGGCCTGCGTCTCTATCATGAAAGGCCGTAGTCCGTCTACTGTAGCTGCAATAGAAACCCCGCTTGCCGGGTCACGGTCCCGCCGGATGAAGAGCTCCGAGGGGTCAGTCACTTCACGCAGGCCGGTGGCGTCCATCTCAAAGATGCCTATCTCGGCGGTAGAGCCGAAGCGGTTCTTTACAGGCCTCAGTATCCGGAAGAGATAGTTGCCGTCACCTTCGAACTGGAGGACTACATCGACTATATGTTCCAGCACTTTCGGACCTGCCAGCGTACCGTCCTTGGTGATGTGGCCTATGAGTATCACGGGCACGCCCGACTCCTTGGCATAACGAAGCATCATTGCTGCGCACTCCCTCACCTGCGACACCGAGCCTGCGGAAGATTCAAGCAGTGAGGAGCTGAGGGTCTGAATTGAGTCGATGATAAGGAGGTCAGGATTGATGGCGCCAGCCTGTGTTATAACACTCTCAAGTTCTGTCTCGTTGTATATGAAGCAGCTATCGTTCTTCCCCTCCAGTCTCTTAGCCCTCAGCTTTACCTGTCCCTCGCTCTCCTCTCCCGAGACATAAAGTACCTTTCTGCCCTCTATTGCCAGTGCTACCTGTAATGCCAGTGTCGACTTGCCGATACCGGGTTCGCCTCCCATGAGTATGAGCGATCCTTTAACCATCCCTCCTCCCAGGATGCGGTCCGCCTCGTTGATCCCGGTAGTCATACGGTCACTGTCGTTCACCTCTATGCCGGAGAGAAGCTCCGGCTTGCGCCTCGGAGACTCTTTCATCACGGTGGAGGCCGGGGAGAGGCTGACAATCTCCTCGCGGTAGGTGTTCCACTCCTTGCATGCGGGACAGTGCCCTATCCATTTGGGTGATTCTGCGCCACAGTTCTGGCACACATAGACAGTCTTGTTCTTTGCCATAGAGGAAGGATTATGCAACAGCCAAATTTAACAAATGTATGGTATCAGACCTCTTTTTTTGCCACCACGGAGGATAAAACATTTCCCCCTTTTCTTCCGAAGAGAGCGAAGAGGGAGATTGCGCCGGCAATAGCTATCAGCAGCATCTGGGATTCATGGGAGAGGGTTGCATATGCCAGTCCCTCCTCGAGGGGTATGGCATACGCCACGAGGAGTCCCCGCGATACTATCCAGTGGTAGGCTCCCAGGCCGCTCTGCACCGGTGCTGCCATGCCGAAGCTTCCGACAACAAGGATGTACATGGCGGCGCTCAGGCCCAGGTCAGAGGTGGAACCCAGGCACAGGAGGGGGAAGTATGACATAAAAAGATACGAGATCCACAGGAGCAGGGTCAGCAGCAGGAACTCCCACCGTTTCTTCAGCCTGACAATGGATTTAAGACCGTCGATAATGCCGTCGGTGAAGGCGTAAACACGTCCCAGCAACGGCCATCGCGACAGTCTTTTTCTTTGTGTAAAGTAAATCACAACAACTAAGACGGCCAGGGCAAAAAGAATGACAACGATAATGGTTACCCGGGTCAACGATGATGAGAGCCTGTCACCTGCAGGGTTAAAGACATCGTCGTAGAGGAATCTTCCCGCGGCTGTTCCGCCGGCAACAAGTGTCAGCCCGAGGATGACAAGCACGGTGAGGACATCAATAGTGCGTTCAACCAGCATGGTTCCTACTATCCTGTCAAACGGTAACTTCTCCTTTCTTGCCAGGGAGGCGCACTTCGCCACTTCGCCCAGCCTGGGGAATATCATGTTGGCAAAGTAGCCTGTCACCACCGAATGGTAAGCATTAACCAGGGAGGGTTTGTAACCCATGGGCTCAATGAGAAGGTTCCAGCGGCGCGCCCTGATGAGGAAACTAAGCAGGGAGACGACAGCGGCAGGAAGGAGCCACATGTAACGTGCCTTTTTCAGGACAGCCCACAGTTCCCTGAAGTCCGTGCCCTTGAATGATAGCCACAGGAGAAAAAAGGCCAGAGCAAGGAACACGATGGTCCTTACCGTTTGAGTCAGCCTCTTTTTCAATGTCAGATGAGTTTATTTGTTTCTGTATCAGGGAATAAAATGATCGGCTTGAATGTTTTTGCTTCAGCGAAATCAACCATGGCGTATGAAAGGATAATGATCACGTCGCCAACAGCGACTCTCCGCGCAGCAGGTCCGTTCAGGCATATTTCGCCTGATCCTCTTTTGCCTGTAATGACATATGTTACCAGCCTGTCGCCAGTATTCCTGTTAAGGACATGAACCTTCTCATGTTCCACCAGGTTGGCGGCATCCATAAGGTCTTCGTCAATGGTTATGCTGCCAACGTAATTCAGGTCGGCCCCGGTGACGGAGGCATTATGTATCTTCGATTTTAGTACTTCTATCATCATTTTCTTATGGATAAATGCTTTTGACGATGCAAAGATATATATCCTTTTATTTACCGCAACCTAACTTCGATATTGTCTATCAGCCTCACCCCGCCGGCAAAGAGTGCAATGCATGCGTAGTAAAGCCTGTCAGGTGACATCTCTTTTCGTGAAGAGACCGGAGCGAGTGTTCCGTCCTCAACTATTTCGAAATACTCGATCCTGTAGTCAGGGATCATATTTATCCTGTCAATGACGAACTCTTTTATCTCCACGGGATCATAGTCTTTTATCATTGCCGCAGCAGCTACCAGTGTCCGGAATATCTCTCCGGCTCTCTCGCGGTGAGAGGGAAGCAGGCGTCTGTTGCGGCTGCTCATTGCCAGCCCGTCACTCTCCCTGATGATCGGGCAGGAGACGATCTCCGTGCCGGGATAGTAACGGCGGGCCAGCTCCCTGATGATGGTGAGCTGCTGATAGTCTTTCTGTCCGAAGAAGGCCCTGGAGGGTTTAATGATATCGAAGAGCCTGGATACCACCTGCGCCACCCCGTTGAAATGCCCCTGACGGTGTATCCCTTCCATAACTTTATCGAGATTCCCGAAGTCGAACACGCGGTTGTCTGGTTCGGGATACATCTCCCCGACAGTGGGAGTAAAAACCAGGTCGTCTTCCCTGAGGAGAGGCGACAGCATCTGCAGGTCGGCATCGAGTGTCCGCGGATACTTACGCAGGTCTTCAGGGTCATTGAACTGGGTGGGGTTGACAAAAATACTGACTGCAACCATCCGGCACTCCCTTACTGCCGTCTCTGCGAGCGACAGGTGACCTTCATGCAGGGCTCCCATCGTGGGCACAAAGCCCGGGTTCATCAGTCCACAGTTACTGTAATGTTCATTTACCTCAGCGGCGGTTGAAAACACTTTCATAACGATACTTTTATTGTAACAACACCTCTCGTGTACCTGAACAGCATACGATCCGACATTACAAAATAACACCATTTTGTCAGTAACCCGTTGGATTTTAGCTAGGAAATTAATTGCATTTTTTTTATTATCTTTGCACTTTAAATAATTCAAGGTATATCGGGAGGTTTTAATGGAAAGCAAGAGGGTATTATTTGTTTCACAGGAGATCATGCCGTATCTTGGTGAGACAAAGCTTTCGAAGATCAGCCGTGATCTGCCGCAGGGCATTCAGGAAAGGGGGAAGGAGATCCGGACATTCATGCCCCGATATGGTTCCATCAACGAGAGAAGGAATCAGTTGCACGAGGTCATACGTCTTTCTGGTATGAACCTTATCATAGATGACACCGACCATCCCCTGATTATCAAG
Organism: Bacteroidota bacterium; assembly: GCA_003250475.1. Classification (GTDB taxonomy): domain Bacteria; phylum Bacteroidota; class Bacteroidia; order Bacteroidales; family VadinHA17; genus SR-FBR-E99. The sequence goes on from QKGI01000166.1 coordinate 4,341, forward strand.
GTAGCTTCCATCCAGTCAGCCCGGATGCAGGTATACTTCATCGACAACGATGATTATTTCCAGCGTAAACATACCGTGGCCGATGCTTCCGGTAATGAGTACGAGGATAATGATGAGAGGGCCATTTTCTTTGCCAGGGGTGTTATTGAGACAGTACGGAAACTGAGGTGGAGCCCTGACATAGTGCACTGTCATGGCTGGCTGACCTCACTGGTGCCTCTTTATATACGCAGGATCTACGCCGATGACCCTGTATTCAGCAAGGTCAAAACGGTATATTCGGTTTACAATAACGGGTTTAAAAAGCCGTTAAAATCTACACTGACCAGCAAGCTTGAAGCAGACGGGATTGAGAGCAACATGCTTAATGCAATAAAGGACAGTGCTGATTTCCCCGGGCTGACAATGCTGGCTGCAGAAAACTCTGACGGTATCATCTTCGGTTGTGATAAGATAGACGAGCAGGTGAAGAGACAGATCACCGCCATGGGTACACCTCTTCTTGAGTTCCAGGGAGAGGAGAATTATATAGATTCTTACAATGATTTTTATGACAAGCTCCTTCTGGAATCAAAGAAATAGAAACCGCAGCAATGCCCGTTCAGGGCTGCTGAAGACCTTACCGCTTTTCTTAATCCTGCTTACCGCACTGGTTGTATCATGCTCCCAGGATCCGACGAAGATCGGACTCGGGCTCCTGCCTGACAGCGACTTCATAGAGATAAAGTCGACGGACACCATCGGTGTAAGGGCATATACAATGTACAATGATCACTCGTTGTCGACTGACAGTACCACGATGATTGCAGGTAGTGTCTATGATGACTATTTCGGAAGCACCTACTGCGACTTCGTGACACAGCTCAGGCTGATGACAGCCTGGTCAGAGGTCGACTTTGAGATAGACTCAGTGCTCCTGTCTTTTCTGCCGTCAAAAGTCACTGGTGATACAACAGCGATACATTATCTCAGGTTGTGCGAAACCGGCACGCTGCTGACCGATACTACCGATTTTTATTCAGGGCAGGACCCTGATACCATAATGTATCTTGGCGAATACGAGTTGCCTGTCATGAGAGCAGGATCGTACTGTACCATCAAGCTGCACAACTGGGTAGGTGAACATCTCCTGCGGGATACGACAATGTTTTACCCGGCATCGGAATTTTACAGGGATTATTTCAGGGGGCTCTATTTCAGCATCAAGAGTGTTACCGAGCCTATTCTTGTTGAGATGGATGCATCCAAGGATGTTCTCTATGACCCGCTTGCCATCACCGTCTATTATCATGATCCGTCAGAGATATCTTATAACTATTCCTTTGTTGCCACACACAGGGCGGTGAACTATAACCGTTTCACACATGACCGCACCACAGCAGATCCGGAGAAGCAGATATTGCATGTCAATGATCTTGTCGCCGACACAGCCGTCTATCTGCAGACTTACCAGGGTGTCTATGTGAAGCTCGACCTGCCGTCTCTTGAAGCATTCAGGAGTGACCAGAACCTGGGAGTGAATAAAGCCAGGATCATAGCACCGGTTCACCTCGACGGGGAGACCTACGTCGATGATGACCTGCCGGCGCATATCTACCTGAGATACCGCGACAGTGAAGACAGGGAACTGGCAATCCCTGACCTGATACACGATGTCTCTTTCATGGATGGCACCTATCATTCCGACAGTGAAAGCTACTACTTCAACATAACCACGTTTGTCCAGCAATACCTTCAGGGAGAAATTGATAATCCCTCATTGGAAATGTTCTTCCCTCTTTCAGCAACGCAAAATGTAATCTTCAAGGCTAATACTAACGTGCCTGCCATCAGGTTTGAGTTTGCGTACACAATATTTTGATTTATTAACTATTAAAAATCATTTATGTGTGGAATTGTAGGATATATAGGTTCACGTCCTGGCCGTGATATTGTCATCAACGGGCTTAAAAGGCTGGAATACAGGGGATATGATTCGGCGGGGATAGCCATAAGTAACGGAGAGAAGGCGGAGATCTTCAAGTGTGCCGGCAGGGTCCGCGATCTGGAAGAGATGGTTCGCAGCAAGGACTTCGACGGGACTGTTGCAATGGGTCACACACGGTGGGCCACACACGGCGAGCCCAATGAGATAAACGCTCATCCACAGGTTTCGTACAGGGGGCACTTTATTGTTGTGCATAACGGCATTATTGAAAACTATGCCCGGATTAAGAAACACCTTGAGAGTCGTGATGTGCTTTTCACCAGCCAGACTGACACGGAGGTTCTGGCCAATCTTATGGAGCATCTTTATCTTGAGGGCGACCTGTCGGCCGAGCAGGCCATAATCATGGCCCTGAACAAGGTTGAGGGCACCTATGGTATTGCCGTCTACTGCCGCGATGAGCCCGGCAAACTGTTTGCAGCCAGGCTGGGCTCCCCACTGGTAATAGGAGTGGGTGACGGAGAGAACTTCATCGCCTCCGATGCCACACCCATTGTTGAGCATACCCAGAGGGTCATCTATCTGAACGATGACGATCTCGCTGTCATCAGGAAGGATGAGATGGTGCTCAAAGCCATCAGAAACAAGAGGGTCGAGCCCGAGGTAAAGGAGGTGGACCTGAAGCTTGGCGAGATCGATAAAGAGGGTTTTCCTCATTTCATGCTCAAGGAGATATTCGAGCAGCCGCGTGCTATACATGACACCTTCAGGGGAAGGGTGCTGCCCCACCAGTCGGGTCTCATGCTTGGCGGCCTTCATAATGTGTTTGACACCATGGCTGCAGCTGACAGGATACTTATTGTTGCATGCGGCACCTCGTGGCATGCCGGCCTGGTGGGCGAGTATATCATAGAGGAGTACTGCCGTATACCGGTTGAAGTTGAGTATGCTTCGGAATTCAGGTACCGTGACCCGGTCATCAAGAAGGGAGATATTGTCCTGGCGATAAGCCAGAGCGGCGAGACGGCCGACACTCTTGCAGCCATCAGGCTGGCAAAAGAACGCGGAGCAATGGTCCTCGGTATATGCAATGTTGTTGGGTCATCCATATCACGCGAGACCAATGCAGGTGTCTTTACCCATGCGGGACCCGAGATAGGTGTTGCCTCAACAAAAGCATTCACCACCCAGGTGGTGACACTGGCCATGATCTCATTCGAGATAGGCTATCGCAAAGGACTGCTCGATGAAGCCCGCTATCATGCCCTCATAGGGGAGCTGACCTCCCTGCCCGACAAGGTGGAGGCAGCCCTGCAAATGAATGACAAGGCTCTTGAGCTGGCCCAGATATACAAAGACTCCTCCAATGCCCTCTACCTGGGAAGGGGACTGCTTTACCCGGTGGCCCTGGAGGGTGCGCTGAAACTCAAGGAGATATCTTACATCCATGCCGAAGGCTATCCGGCCGCTGAGATGAAACACGGCCCGATAGCCCTGATAGATGAACATATGCCGGTGGTGGTAGTGGCTACCAGGGAGAGCTCCTATGATAAGATCGTCAGCAATATCCAGGAGGTTAAAGCACGCAAAGGAAAGATAATAGCTATTGTGACGGAAGGCGACCAGGTGATCAGCCGTATGGCTGATTATGTGATGGAGGTGCCTGAAACGATATCCGTTTTTGCACCGGTACTGGCAGTGGTTCCGTTACAGCTTCTCTCATATCATATTGCCGTTCTGCGCGGCTGCGATGTTGACCAGCCGAGGAACCTGGCTAAGTCGGTGACTGTGGAATAACAAAAAGCTGAGTATTATGGCTGATGGTTACAGAAGTCTGAGTATCGGAGAGATCCGGGGTCTTGAAGCTGCCGGGTGCCGAAGCAACTCATGGGAAAGTATCTTTGTCAAAGACCCGTTCAATGCCGAGAGGATACAAAATGTAACCTTCTCGGGTACTGTCAGGCTTGGCCACTTTAACGGGATAGCCCGCGAGAGATGCGGGCTGCCACTGATGCACGGCATAAGGAACGCACATATACACAACTGTACCATAGCCGACAATGTCACTATCACCGATATCACGGGTTTCATTGCCAATTATGATATAGGCGAGGGTGTCATAATAAGAAACTGCGGCCACATATCCACCGAAGGGCGTACCTCATTCGGGAACGGCACACGTGTGGCCGTACTCAATGAAACAGGCGGAAGGGAGGTGCCTATCTGGGACCGGCTGACATCACATATGGCTTATATCATCACTTTGTACAGGCACAGGCCTGCTGCCATAGAGGTGATTGAAAAACTGATATCTGACTACACGGAGAGTGCCAGGAGTGACCGTGGAGAGATAGGCTCAGGATCATACATCGCCGGATGCGGTACCATAAAGAATGTTAAGATCGGTAACGGGGCAGTGATAGAGGATGTATCACGCCTGGCCGAAGGGACGGTGAACAGCTCGTTCAAGGACCCCGTATATATAGGTAATGACGTGATCATGGATCATTTCATCATCTGCTCGGGATCAAAGGTCAATGATGCTGCAGTGATAGACAAATGCTTCATCGGCCAGGGCTGTACACTGTCAAAACAGTATTCGGCAGAGAACTCTCTGTTCTTCTCCAACTGCGGAGGATACCATGGCGAGGCGTGCTCCATTTTTGCAGGCCCTTTCACGGTCACCCATCATAAATCGACCCTCCTGATTGCCGGCATATTCTCATTCATGAACGCCGGCAGCGGCTCCAACCAGAGCAATCATATGTATAAGCTCGGTCCCATCCATCAGGGGATAATGGAGCGCGGATCAAAAACAACGAGTGACTCGTACGTTCTGTGGCCCTCACGTATCGGACCCTTCACACTGGTGGTAGGGCGTCATTACCATAACGTTGATACCACACAGTTCCCCTTCTCCTACCTGACAGAGGTAAGCTATGAATCACAGCTGATCCCGGGCATTAACCTGCGCAGCGTGGGCACCATACGCGACGCACAGAAATGGCCCAGGAGAGACATGCGCAAAGACCCGAAAAAGCTTGACCAGGTAAACTATAACCTGCTCAGCCCGTTCACCGTCGGCAAGATGATGAACGGCAGGGAACTGCTGAAACAGCTGCTGAAGGATAACCCCGGACAGCCGGTTATATCTTTCGACAGGATGAGCATGAAAACCTCAGCAGCCGAAAGAGGGGTCAACCTTTATCAGATGGGAATAGATAAGTTCATAGGCAACTCGGTTATCAAACGGCTGGAAGGGATGGCTCCTGGCAATGACGAAGATATCAGGAGGAGGCTTAAACCTGACTTTGACAAGGGTACGGGTGACTGGATCGACATGTCTGGACTGATAACCCCGCTGAGATCGATCGAGGAGCTGCTTAATGCCATCGAGAACAGGGAGATGAAGACGGCCGATGCCATCAACAAGAGCTTTGAAAACATTCACAGGCACTATTATGATATGGAGTGGACCTGGGTATATGACAAACTGCCGCAGGAGACAGGCAAGCCGAATGATCAGCTTACCGCTACCGATATCATTGCAATAGTGGAGAGATGGAAGAAGAGCGTGGTTGACCTTGACAGGATGTTGTACGAGGATGCCCGCAAGGAGTTTACCCTGTCATCAATGACCGGCTTCGGTATCGATGGTGACGATGAGGTCAAGAAGCGCGATTTCGAGCAGGTGAGGGGCGATTTTGAAAAGAACAGCGTAGTTCTCGCCATCCTTGATCATATAAAGGTTAAGACAGAGCTGGGCGATGAGCTGATAGGACGTCTGAAGGTCTGAAGGCCCCGACACTTCGTGTGCGGGGTTTCAGAGCTTCGCTCTTCAATCTGAAGGTCTGAGGTCTGAAGGTCATGCGGTCTTGTGGTTCCCGACATGCTTTGCTGTCGGGACTTCGTCGTTTCACTCCTTGCTTGCAGTCATGTCGGAGCGAAGCGGAGATCCTCGACCGTAAGGTCGGGATGGTCAGTTTTTACATGGTATGAGGTGACGGCTGTGTTGTCCTTACCTGTTCCCGTACATCTCCTCGTAGTATTTTGAATATTCACCGGATATGATGGTGTCCATCCATTTCCTGTTGGCGAGGTACCAGTCAACAGTCAGTCCCAGCCCCTGCTCAAAGGTGACTGACGGCTTCCACCCCAGTTCCTTCTGCAGCTTGCTGCTGTCGATGGCATAACGCAGGTCATGCCCGGCCCGGTCTGTAACAAACGTGATCAGTTCACGGGAGCTGCCGGCTCTTCTGCCGAGCTTCTCATCCATGATACGGCAGAGCAGCAGCACAAGGTCAATATTCTTCCATTCGTTGTCACCGCCTACATTATATGTCTCACCGGGTGTTCCGCTATGAAAGATTACATCTATGGCAGCCGCATGATCCTCAACATAGAGCCAGTCTCGTATGTTCTCCCCCTTTCCGTAAACCGGGATGGGTTTCATCGTTTCAATATTATTGATGGTCAGGGGAATGAGTTTTTCCGGGAACTGGTTGGGACCGTAGTTGTTAGAGCAGTTGGAGATCACGAAAGGCATACCGTAGGTGTTGCCGAAGGCTCTTACCATATGGTCTGAGCTGGCCTTGGATGCTGAATAGGGGCTCCGCGGATCGTAAGACGTCTGCTCTGTGAAAAAGCCCCCCTGTTCCAGTGAACCGTATACCTCATCCGTCGACACGTGATAGAAGAGCTTTTTCACATCATTAACAGGGGTGGTCTCCCGGAAGGCCTTGAGCAGGTTGACGGTCCCGATGATGTTGGTGTAGATGAACTCGTCAGGAGAGGTGATCGATCTGTCAACATGTGTTTCAGCAGCGAGGTGGATGACACCGTCAAACCTGAATTCACCGAAGAGTGCCTCAACGGCCTGCCTGTCAACGATGTCTGTCTTGCGGAACAGGTAGTTCGGTTCATTACCTATGTCAGCCAGGTTACCCAGGTTGCCGGCATAGGTCAGCTTGTCGGCATTGACTATGGTGTACTCCGGATATGTCCGTACAAAACGCCTGACAACATGTGAACCGATAAATCCTGCTCCTCCGGTAATGAGAATGACTCTTTTCATTTTCATCTGTTTTTTAACTTGTTTTCCCATCGCCAGGCTGTCTCCATGGCCTCCTCAATGCTTATTTCCGTCTTCCAGTGCAACTCCCTGTTAGCGAGTGACGGGTCAGCCCATATCTTTTCGATGTCTCCGGCCCGGCGCCCGGTGACGGAGTACTTTAGTCTGACACCCGTTGCTTTCTCGAATGCCGTTATTGCTTCCAGCACAGAGACGCCTTTTCCCATGCCGAGGTTAAAGACTTCATAGTTAGCCTTGTTTTTCCCCTCAAGCATCCTTTGCAGGGCCATGACGTGAGCCCTGGCCAGGTCGACCACATGAAGGTAATCGCGTATGCATGATCCGTCAGGTGTATCGTAGTCATTGCCGAAGACCTTCAGCTCGTCCCTGATTCCTATTGCTGTCTGGGTGATGAAAGGCACCAGGTTCTCTGGGACCCCGTGGGGCTGTTCACCTATCAGGGCAGTAGGATGGGCCCCGATAGGGTTAAAGTACCTGAGTGAGACCGCCGTCTGTGAAGGTCTGGCAGCCATGGTGTCACGTATGATTATCTCTCCGGCCTGTTTTGTATAGCCGTAGGGAGATGCAGCCTCCTTTACCTGTGACAGTTCCGTCACGGGAAGCTCATCGGGCTGCCCGTAGACGGTGCATGACGAGGAAAAGACCAGGGCAGGCGTGTTATGGCGCTCCATCATGTCAAGGAGATTCATGAGCGATACAAGGTTGTTCCTGTAGTACTCAAGAGGCTTCCTGACAGATTCTCCCACTGCCTTGTATGCAGCGAAGTGAATGATGGCATCAACCTGTCCTTCGGCAGCAAATACCGACTCAAGCTGCGTCAGGTCACAGATATCATAATCATAAAACCTGGGCCTTACCCCGGTGATGGCATGAATGCCATCCAGAACTGTGATGTCGGAGTTAAACAGGTTGTCAATGATCACCACATCGAAGCCTGAAGCTACCAGCTCCACTACAGTGTGTGACCCGATGTAACCTGTTCCCCCGGTAACGACTATCTTTTTTCTCATTACAGACTCCAGTATGTGAGCCACTTCATCCTGTTCCTGTAAATACCCTTGAGATCCACCAGTATGCCTTTCTCATTCAGCAGGTCAAGGAAAAACTTTTCATCAAGGTCCTTGTATTCTTTATGGGCTACTGCCACTATTATGGCGTCATACTTTCCCGTGGGGGCTTTTTTGAGGTCTATACCGTATTCGTGGGCTACCTCTTCATGTGATGCACCCGGGTCAATCACGTCGACCTCAACGCCAAAATCACGCAGCTCGTTAACCACGTCGATGACCTTTGAGTTGCGTATATCCGTCACATCCTCCTTAAAGGTCATGCCCATGACCAGCACCCTGGCCTTATCCGGGCTCTTGTGGGCGGCAATGATCTTCTTAACTGTCTCTTTGCCCGCATAGGCGCCCATACTGTCATTGGTGAACCTGCCGGAGTCTATCATCTGCGGGTGGTAACCCATAGCCTTGGCCCTGTAGGAGAGATAATAGGGATCGACACCTATGCAATGGCCTCCTACCAGGCCGGGGTAAAATTTAAGGAAGTTCCATTTTGTGCCTGCGGCTTCAAGCACCTCATATGTGTTTATGCCCATCCTGTTGAAGATGATGGAGAGCTCGTTCATAAAGGCGATGTTGATGTCGCGCTGGGTGTTCTCAATGATCTTTGCTGCCTCGGCCACTTTTATTGATGATGCGCGGTGTACCCCTGCTTCTATTATCAGCTCGTAGGTAAGCGCAATGTTCTCTGCTGACTCGGCGTCACACCCGCTGGTCACTTTTACGATCTTGGTCAGGGTATGGTTCCTGTCACCCGGGTTGATACGTTCAGGGGAGAAGCCCACCTTGAAGTCAGCCGGGCACTTCAGTCCCGAGTACCTCTCCAGGACCGGGATGCAGTCCTCTTCGGTACAACCCGGGTAGACTGTTGACTCATACACAACATAGTCGCCCTTCTTGAGTATGCGTCCCACGGTCTCCGATGCCTTGAGCACAGGGGTGAGGTCGGGGAGATTGTGTTTGGTCACAGGGGTCGGGACAGCTATTATATGGAATGAAGCCTCACTGAGGTCCTGCGGGTCTGAGGTATATTTTATGTCTGTACCCTCAAAGGCCTCATGGTCAAGCTCATTGCTCGGGTCAACGCCATTCTTCATCATCTCGACGCGGTCAGGTCTTATGTCAAAGCCAATGACGCTGATCTTTTTTGCGAATTCGAGGGCGATCGGGAGGCCGACATAACCGAGGCCTATGAGAGATAGTTTGGTCTCTCTTTTTAAAAGTTTATCGTACATTTTATTTTTTTATTAGAGGATGATATTCACCTGTTAATACTGAGAGTGCGGAGTTTCTTATCTGGTATACTGTTTCTATGCTCTGGCGGGCATCTTCCAGGCCGTAGCCTTTCCCGTCAAGTATCTCGCGGTAAGTTACGGTGTGCAGGTCTGTGAATCCTTCGGAGAACTCCAGTTCCTCACCGTCAACGGTGATATTCCTGTAGGTCCGCTTACCCTTTTCCCTTGCAGCGGCTGGGAGGTCGTTGCTGTCGATACTCAGGAACCATCTTACGCGTGCGCGTTCGAGTTCGAGGAAGCCTGATGCCTTGTCACGCTCAAGCAGGTGCACCCTGTTTGAGATGACAGGGCCGAAGATCCACCCCAGCATGTCGAAGAAGTGAACGCCGATATTGGTGGCTATGCCTCCGGACTTGTTGACATCGCCCTTCCATGAGATATAATACCAGTTACCGCGGCTGGTGATATAGGTAAGGTCTATATCGTGCTTCTTATCCCCGGGGAGGGCTGCTATCTTATCGCGGAGCTCTGTTATCACAGGGTGGTACCTGAGCTGGAGGATGTTATATATCCTTCGTCCCGTCTCCTTCTCAATCTCCTGCAGGGCATCTATGTTCCAGGGGTTCAGCACCACAGGTTTTTCACATATGGCATCTGCATGGTGACGCAGGGCAAATCTGATGTGTGAGTCATGAAGGTAATTGGGTGAGCATATGCTGACATAATCAAGCTGCACCCCGCTTCTCTTCAGCTTATCGACATGCCTGTCGAATCTCTCAAATTCAACGAAGAAATCGCTCCCGGGAAAGTAGTTGTCTATCTTGCCTACACTGTCAAATTTGTCGAGGCTGGCCAGCAGCCGGTTTCCCGTATCCTTGATGGCTCTCAGGTGCCGCTCGGCAATATAACCTGCAATACCTATGAGTCCGAAGTTTTTAGGGGCGTCTTTCATCAGAATGAGTTTAAAAAGGCATACTATTATCAAACAATTTTTGTGACCTCCTGCCCGGAGAGCCTGTATCGCTGTTTACTTTCCGGGCATATGGCGATACCGTCAGCGCCGAAGTCAAGCCTGTGCCCGTATTCGGATACCCAGCCTGTCTGGCGGCCCGGGTTGCCAACAACCAGTGCATATGGCCTGACATCTCTGGTTATCACGGCGCCGGCACCGATGAGCGAGTATTCACCTATCTCGTTACCGCATATGATAGTTGCGTTGGCACCTATGGAGGCCCCGCGCCTCACCATGGTGGTGACGTACTGGTCGCGCCTGATAACTGCACTGCGTGGATTTGTGATATTTGTAAACACCATTGAAGGGCCCAGGAAAACATCGTCTTCACATATAACTCCGGTATATATCGATACATTGTTCTGGACCTTGACATTTTTTCCCAGCTTCACTCCCGGGGAGATAACGACGTTTTGCCCTATGTTGCAATGTTCACCGATTTCGGCATCTGTCATGATGTGGCTGAAGTGCCATATCCTGGTACCGCGGCCGATGGTGCACCCTTCATCAATCACAGCGGTCTCGTGTGCAAAATAGTCTTTTTCCATACTTCGGTTATTGGTTATACTTCGACCGGATGCAACCGGTGATGTACTCCAGTTGTTCGTCGTCAAGCTCGGTGTGCATGGGGAGTGACAGCACTTCGCCGGAGAGGCGTGTTGTCACAGGGAAGCCGTCAGCCGGGTACCCCAGGTGCGCATAGGCTTTCTGCATATGCAGAGGCACCGGATAGTAGATCATTGACGGTATCCCCTCATTCTCAAGGCATTCACGAAGGTCATTCCTTCTGTCGTCTGCTATGCGCAGGGTATACTGGTGAAATATGTGGGATGAGTATGGTGACCTCACGGGAAGGGTGATTCCTGTGAGCCCTGACAGCTCCCGGTCATACCAGGCAGCAGCTTTCTGACGGGCTTCGTTGAACTCATCGAGATGGCGCAGCTTAACTCTCAGTATGGCGGCCTGGATAGTGTCAAGACGCGAGTTGACACCTATCGTGTCATGATAATACCTGACTCTCATGCCGTGGTTGGTGATGCTTCTTATCATTGCGGCAAGCTCGTCATTGTCTGTGAACAGGGCGCCGCCGTCACCATAGCAGCCAAGGTTTTTGGACGGGAAGAACGAGGTGCAGCCTATGATGCCCATGGTGCCGGCTTTCTTTACGGTGCCGTCGGCGAACCGGTATTCAGCTCCCGTGGCCTGTGCCACGTCCTCGATGACATGCAGCCCGTGACGCCTTGCAAGGTCGTTTATCGGCTCCATGTCAGCGCACTGGCCGAAGAGATGCACCGGCACTATCGCTTTCGTACGGGGTGTTATGGCTTTCTCGATGGCACTGACACTTATATTGAATGTATCAGGGTCAGGATCAACAAGGACAAGCCGGAGCCCGAGCAGCTCTATGACCTCAACGGTGGCTATGAATGTGAAGTTGGTGGTTATAACCTCATCACCCGGCTTAAGGCCGAGGGCCATCATGGCTATCTGAAGGGCATCGGTGCCGTTGCCACAGGCTATTACATGACGGACTCCCAGGTAACGCTGGAGCTCCTCCTCGAAAAGACGCACATCAGGGCCTTTTATGAAAGCCGTCGAGTTTATGACCCCGGCAACGGCGCTGTCAAGATCAGCCTTAAGCCTCTCATACTGTGACCGAAGGTCAACCATTTCAATCTTTTGCATAGGAATATGGTCTCTGTCAGGCGAAGATAATAGATTTTATTTTAACCTTTTTTCTGGCCAATGAATCGGGTTTCTTTTTTATCTTTGTTCTTTATTCTGTTTTATGGCGAGGGATATCAGCGGATACATCAAGGAACTGCTTTTCAGGCACGATTGTGTGATTATTCCGGGCTTCGGCGCGTTTATCGGCAATTATTTTCCGGCGCGTGCCGACCGGAAGGAAGGGCTTTTTCAGCCGCCATCAAGGAAGATAACCTTCAACCGTCATCTTACCGGTAACGACGGTTTGCTTATAGGCCATATCTCCTCGGTCCTGGGCACCGGTTACGGTGAAGCCCGTGATATTCTCAGCGACTGGTCCGGTGAGCTCAGAAGGAAGATCATGACGGGTAACCCGGTATCCATAGATCATCTCGGCATCTTTTCACTCAACTATGAAGGGGTGATTGTCTTCGAGCCTGACCTGACAGTCAACTACCTCCTCTCATCATACGGGCTGAGCGCCTATCACCGCCATCCGGTGACAGGGTTCGATGTCAGGAAGAAGGCTCTTGAAAAGCGTCCCGAGCCCTCTGTCAGCCAGCCAACAGTAAGAAGCCTGCTTACACGGGCCGCCGTGATCATCCCCGTGCTTGTGGCTCTTGCCCTTGTGCCTTTCAATGACCGGATATTCAAAAGCCATATCGAGGAATCGACCCTCAATCCGCTTGCCAGGGCAGAGCTGGAGTTCAACCGCGAACAGATAGATGCCGGCAGGGAGGCTGTTACGCCTGCTGCAGAAGAGACAAGGGAGGTTCCCTCACAGGGTGAGGCAGAGGCCGGGGACCCTTTCAGCACTGATCCGGAGATATCACCGGCAACTGACAGACAGGCAGCTCCTGCTGCCATGCAACAGGTGAGCCGGACAGTCAGCCAGCCATCGACGGCAGTGGTGGTGGAAGAGTACAGGTATATGATCATCATCGGCAGTTTCCAGGGAGAAGACAATGCCCTGGTCATGATGGACAAGCTTCGCCGCCGTGGCTTTGACCCGGAGGTTGCAGGAGGCCCCGACGGTTTCCTGCGCGTCAGTGCCCAGTCTTTCGCGACACTTGACGAAGCCAAGGCCGGCCTCAGCAAGGTGATCAAAGACTTCCCCGGTGCATGGGTTTTCAAGAGCAGGTGATCAGTAACCCTCTTTTATGAAGGATACGGAGGTCTTACCTTACAGGACTTCCGTTTTTTATTTTCTGTTCGGGCACCATAAACACCAGCCTGCCCTGCTCATCCTCAGCCAGGAGCACCATGCCTTTCGATTCAATGCCCTTGATGGTACGGGGAGCCAGGTTAACAATGACTGAGATGGTTTTTCCCGGCAGTTCCTCAGGAGTGAAGTGCCCGGCAATACCTGACACTATCGTGCGCACATCGATGCCTGTATCTACTTTCAGCCTGATAAGCTTGTTGGTCTTGGGAACCTTCTCTGCCTCAAGGATGGTGGCCGTACGTATATCCATCCTGGTAAACTCCTCGAAGGTGACGTCCTCTTTACGGTCAGTGGCTTCAGCCTCGCTCTCCTCATTGGCTTTGCGCGTGTCATGAAGCTTGCTTATCTGTCTCTCTATCTCCGCGTCCTCTACCTTGGAGAACATCAGCTCTCCCGAAGAAACAAGATGTCCCGGGGCAAGCAGATCAGATCTTCCTGCAGCATCCCAGTGAAGCCCGGTAATGCCGAGCCATCCTCTCAGCTTGTCCATAGAGAAAGGAAGGAACGGCTCAAGAATGATGGCCAGGTTGGCTGTGATCTGAAGAGATATATATATTATCGTTTTTACGCGTTCGGGATCGCTCTTTATGACTTTCCACGGTTCGGTGTCGGCCAGGTACTTATTGCCCAGGCGTGCGAGGTTCATGGCTTCAGCGAGCGCCTGCCGGAACCTGAAGGCTTCCAGGTTGCTTTCCACATTTTTTCTGCACTCCATGACAGCACTTAATGTGTCACTGTCAGGTCCGCTCATAGCTCCCGGGGCGGGCACCACTCCCTGGTAGTAGTTGTTTGTCAGCACCAGCGTACGGTTGACGAAGTTACCGAGGATAGCCACCAGCTCATTGTTGTTACGTGCCTGGAATTCTTTCCAGGTAAAGTCGTTGTCTTTGGTCTCGGGAGCGCTGGCACAGAGGGCATAACGAAGCGAATCCTGCTTGCCGGGAAAATCCACCAGGTATTCGTGCAGCCAGACGGCCCAGTTCCTGGAAGTGGAGATCTTGTCGTTCTCCAGGTTGAGAAATTCGTTTGCAGGCACATTGTCAGGCAGGATATAGCTTCCCTCGGCCTTAAGCATAGCCGGGAAGATGATACAGTGGAAGACGATGTTATCCTTACCGATAAAGTGGATCATGCGTGTTTCGGGATCTTTCCAGTACTTCTCCCAGTCAGGGGTCAGTTCCCTGGTGGCCGAGATATATCCTATGGGGGCGTCAAACCATACGTAGAGCACTTTCCCTTCGGCACCCTCTACGGGTACGGGCACTCCCCAGTCGAGGTCACGGCTGACAGCCCTGGGTTGCAGCCCCTGGTCGAGCCATGATTTACACTGGCCGTACACATTTGTCTTCCACTCTGTATGCTCTTCGAGGATCCACTTTCTCAGCCACGGTTCATAGGTGTCGAGTGGCAGGTACCAGTGCAGCGTATCGCGCATGACCGGTGCGCTGCCGCTGATGGTTGAGCGGGGGCTTATCAGATCGGTAGGGCTGAGTGAAGTGCCGCACTTTTCGCACTGGTCACCGTAGGCATTCTCGTTGCCGCAGTGCGGGCATGTGCCGGTGATGTACCTGTCAGCAAGGAAACAACCGGCCTCCTCATCGTAATACTGGCTGGATGTCTTCTCTACAAATTCCCCCTGGTCATACAACTTCCGGAAGAACCCGGAGGCTGTCTCGTAATGTATTTTGTTGGAGGTGCGTGAATAGATGTCAAAGGCAATGCCGAAGTCGCTGAACGCCTTCTTATTGAGCTCATGATAGCGGTCAACAACCTCCTGCGGTGTGATGCCCTCCCTGCGCGCCTTGAGGGTGATGGGAACGCCATGTTCGTCAGAGCCGCAGATGGAGATCACATCCTCGCCCCGCATCCTGAGGTAGCGCGTATAGATGTCGGAAGGCACGTACACTCCGGCAAGATGACCTATATGAATGGGTCCGTTGGCATACGGAAGGGCTGATGTAATAAGATGACGCTTATATTTCTTCATCTGTAGAGACAATTGATGATTTTAACGCCGCAAAGATAATGATTTTAGATGTCTGCCGTAATGCCTCTTATTCAACATGTCCGAAGGCTGCCAGCACATCATTCATATAGGTACGTGATACCGGTACCGACGAAGAGGGTGAGCTGTCGAGCTCGAGAAGCAGTCCTTCCTTTTCCCTGCGTATCAGTTTGACCTTGCCTATGTTGACAAGAAATGAACGGTGACACCTTATGATAGCCTCCTCCTTAAGTTCCTCCTCCAGTGCATGGAGGGTGTTACGCAGCATGAAACGGGTAAGCTTGTTCTGTGCCTGGTAACAGACGGTTACGTAGTTGTCGCTTCCCTGAATATATAGTATGTCAGAGTGCTTCAGCGATATCCTGAGGACCCCCTTTTCATCCCTCAGGTGTACCATAGGCCGTTGTCCTGATATGTCAGGCTGCTCCCTTATCACTGTGAGTTTCATCTTGCTGTCGCGCCATGAGAACCAGAGCCACAGGATAATGTACGGCAGGAGAAGGGTAAGCGAGGTGTTCTGAACCGATACGCCCAGCAGATAGGTGAAGGAGCGCTGGTCGTCAAGTATGACTATCTCGAACAGGGTAAAAAAGAGGGCCATGGATAATATCTCTGCGGCAACCCACAACAGATACTGCCAGATGCAAAGTGTCTTACCCCTGCGGACGGCATGATACATGATCACCCTGCTGAAGGCAACGATGAGAACACCTGCAAGTATCACGCCGCTGGCATAAACCAGGAGGGTGGGCTTCGATACTTCAAACCAGGTGGCTACCCCGAAGGGTGTGTAAAGGTTCAGGAAGAGCAGCGCAAACCCTGCCGTAAACAGGATCGTGGTTACTATGTTCCCCTTTTCGGTATGATACCCGGGAAGCTTTTTATTCAGGTCGATATTCATTGCGATGCTCAACTGCAAAAATAATACTTTTAGCGACCTGTTGTTTTCCGGTGACAGGAGGCAGTTATATTTCACCCCTGCAGGGCCGATTTGACCCCCAATAAAGGGTTTCCGGCCCAACGGGGGGCAGAAGACACCTATTTTTTTGCGACCCGCCCGGTAACTGTTTTGTTTGCAGAAAAAACAGTCATGGGATATACTTGCAGCGAGAAAGAGATTACAGCACATTTCAGGGCAGGGATAACAGAAGGTCTTATTCCCGGGACGGGGGTAAGCATTTCTTCGGAGGTTTTTCATTCTTCGGGAGGATATTCCGTTTCTGACAGCAAGAATGTGGCTGACATATTCTGTTCCCTGTTCAGGTCGAAGGAGCTTGAACGCGCGAACAACAACTTCAGTTATTATATCATGAAGCCGGGTGAGAGCACAGGGAGGGGTGCCATCATCCTTCTCCACGGCCTTAATGAGCGCAGCTGGGGAAAGTACATGCAGTGGGGTATAAGGCTTGCTTCAGGTACCGGCAGGCCGGTCGTACTTTTTCCTACGGCATATCATATGAACCGTTCGCCACGCACATGGGTAGACAGGCATATCATGATGCCCCTGGTCACGGCACGCACCTCGCTGATGCCCGACACCCGTCTGTCTTCATTTATCAATGTGGCTCTCAGCACACGTATGACAGCGTCGCCTCATCGCTTTATGCTTTCAGGATATCAGACCATCAGGGATGTGTCATCCCTCATAAACTCGATAAGGGATGGGGAGCATCCCGGTCTGCCGGGTGGAGGGCCGGTTGATATTTTTGCCTATTCAATAGGGGCGCTGGCCACCCAGGTGATGATGCTGTCGAAACCCTCACCCCTGCCGGACGAAAGCCGCATCATGCTCTTCTGTGGCGGCAGCACCTTCGGAATGATGAACGGTACCTCAAAGCTGATCATGGACAGCAGGGCTTTTGACAGGCTGCTTTCATTTTATCTCGAATGGAAAGACATGGGTAAAGTGACCGACGGTGACAGTTTCCTGAAGCTGACGCAGGACACCCCTGAGGGAGAGGCGTTTTTTGCAATGACATCGATGGCGCGGCTCAGGTCTCTCCGGGGAGCTCCTTTCAGTCGCATGGACGGCAGGTTCATGGCTGTCACTCTTGCAGGCGACACCGTCATCCCTCCCGGCGCGGTGAGCGAGACGCTTGAGGGCGCTCATGCCGAGGTATGGGACCCGGGCTATGCCTGCACCCATGAGGTCCCCTTCCCTGTCCTGCCGGGGGAGAAGTCACAGGCTGTAGACCGCACCTTCGACAAGCTCTTTGACACTGCCTGCGCTTTTCTTTCCTAAAATGACTACTTTTGGTCGTGTCACTCTAACTTACCCTGATATGAGACCACTGATCATCCCGCCTTACCTGAAGGAAGGCGACCAGATAGCCGTTATCTCTCCCGCCAGCCACATAGACCGGGAGGTAGTCATGCCTGCGATAAAGATGCTTGAGGATTCCGGATTCAGGGTGACAGCCGGCGAACATCTCTTCTCCCGTAGCGGTCCTTTTGCCGGGAGTGACGAAGAACGGCTGGCAGACATCCAGAGGGCGACAGATGACCCCGGGGTCAGTGCTGTTCTCTGCTCCCGCGGCGGATACGGTATGTCAAGGATAGTTGACAGGATAGACTTCTCCGCACTGAAAAAGAATCCGAAATGGTATGTGGGTTACAGCGATATCACCTCACTGCATCTCTGGCTGAACGAGGTATGCGGGCTGGTATCGCTGCATGCCGAGATGCCCCTGAACTACACCAACCCCCAATACCTGTCGCGTTGTTATGAGACGATGGTAAGTGCGCTTAAGGGTGAATATGAGAGTATCGTATGGAGCCCGCCGCACGAGGCTTCTTTTGAGGTGTCAGGCAGGGTAACGGGAGGAAACATATCGCTTATTTACAGTCTCAACGGGACTCCAGCCCAGCCCGACACGGAAGGGGCCATACTGTTCATAGAGGAGATAGGGGAGCCGTTCTACCACCTCGACCGCATGCTTACCTCCATGCGTATGACAGGTATGTTGAAGGATCTCTCTGCGCTGGTTGTCGGGGGCATGGAGAAGATCACAGAAGGGGAGCATGTCTTTAACCAGACTGTCGGCGAGGTTGTTATGAATGTTGCAGGCGCGTACGGATATCCTGTTCTCTTCAATTTCCCGGCAGGACACATCAGCGATAACAGGGCTCTCTACCTGGGGCGCAGAGCGTCGCTCAGGCAGGCCGGTCATACGGCTGCCCTCACATGGCAGTAGGTCTTCTCAGAAGGCTGCCAGCAGAAGATTGATATCTTTTGAGAGGATCCCGAATTTCTGACCCAGCACCTCGTTGGTGAGAATACCGTTATAGATGTATACCCCGCTGCGCAGGCCGTTGTTGAACTTGAGCATAGGTGTTATGCCTCCGGCGTCGGCGATCTCCTGCAACAGCGGCCTGAAGACATTACTGAGGGCTATTGACGCCGTCTTGGGTACCCGTGACGGCAGGTTCCAGGCTGAGTAGTGTACCACGCCATGCTTCTCATATATCGGATCACGGAGGGCCCTCGGTTCTGACGTCTCGACGCAGCCTCCGGTATCGATGCTGAGGTCAATGATTACCGACCCGCGTTTCATTCCCCTGACCATCTCCTCGGTAACATAAAACCAGGGCATGAGTATGTCTGTTGACAGGGCTCCGATAAGGACATCGGCTGACCTGAGGGCTTTCTGAAGCACCTGGGGGTGGAAGGTGGAAGTATAAAGCCGCTGTCCGAGCAGGTTCTGAAAATTACGCAGACGGTGAACGGAAGTGTCGAATATCCTGACTATCGCACCCAGTCCGAGTGCTGCCCGTGCTGCATATTCGCCGGCAGTGTTTGCACCTATGATAACCACCTCTGTGGGAGTCACGCCTGTCACGCCGCCCAGCATCACGCCCTTGCCTCCCGAGGTGGTGCTCAGATATTCGGAAGCAAGCAGCACGGAAGTGATACCGCTGATCTCACTCATTGACTCCACCACAGGCAGCATACCGTCGGCGTCACTTATCTTTTCACTAGCCATGGCCGTCACCCTCCGTCGCATGAGAAGAGAAAGGGTCTCCTCGCTCATCGTGGCGGCATTCATGAAGGAGATGACGGTCTGTCCTCCCTTAAGCATTGAGGCTTCCTTCTGCGTAAAGGGAGCTATCTTGATTACAATGTCACAGTCAAATATTCTCTGGGTGGTATCAGCCACAATGGCACCGTTATCACTGTATTCCCTGTCAGTAAAGCCGGCATTTTCACCGGCGCCGGCCTCCATGAATACCTCGTTGCCTGCATCGGTGATGATCTTGACGGCCTCAGGGGTGAGCCCTATACGCTTCTCGTCATCCTGAACATCATGTGGTATACCTATTGACATCTGCCGCCTGCCTACGGTTTTATCTATCAGCTCTTCCCTGGGCATGAAGGCGCTTCTGGCCGGTTCATTCATCTGGCGTGGTATTAACGGTTAAACGGACGCTAAACATCAGCAGATCAAAATTAAGATTTTAATCGGAGAGACAACAGGATGGAGGGATAAATCAGAGAGAAGGGGTGACAGGATCGTTTCCGACAGTCTGGATGACCCTGCTGCCGCCATCGGTAACGGTTATCGACACTTTGAGCGTATCAGGAGGAAGGAGCGGCTCTATAAGCTCAGGCCACTCCATGAAACAGGGAGAGTCGGAGTCAAAGTATTCTTCTATGCCGAAGTCAAGCACCTCGGTGATCTTTTTTATCCTGTAGAAATCGAAGTGATATACCGGCGGATGGCCCGGACGCCTGTATTCGTTGATGAGGGTGAAGGTAGGGCTGGTGACGGTATCGGCTACGCCCAGCACGCTGCAAAGAGCCCTGATGAAGGTGGTTTTCCCGGAACCCATCTGGCCGTAAAAAGCGAACAGCCTTATGCCTGCCGTCTCCTTCAGGAAGTGTCTGGCTGCATCAAGCAACCGGCTTTTGTCACTGACAACGATCTTCATAAAGCAAAAGTAATATTTCAGATCGGTTCAAGCGATACCAGCGGAAGCATCATCTCATGGAGCGAGATGCCCCCGTGCTGGAAGGAGTCACGGTAATAGGCCACCACCTGGTTGTAGTTGTTGGGGTATACCAGGAAATCGTTGCCGCAGGCAAAGATGTACCTGGATGTAATGTTTGTCATCGGCAGCCCTGCTTTGTTCGGGGCGGTGATCTCAAACACATCCCTGGCATTATAGTCGAGATTTCTTCCTGTCTTGTAGCGCAGGTTCATGGATGTTTGCCTGTCGCCCACCACCCTGACAGGCTTCTGCACCTTCACAGAGCCGTGATCGGTGGTTATTACCACACGTGCTCCCCTGGCAGCTACCATTTTCAGCAGCTCAAAGAGAGGTGAGTGAATGAACCATGAATGGGTGAGGGAGAGCCACGAGGCTTCATCGCCGGTCATCTGCCGGATCACATTAACCTCGGTTCTGGCATGACTGAGAAGATCGACGAAATTATAAACCAGCACATTAAGATCATTGGTCATGAGCTGCGACACCTTTTCGTTCAGGTTCCTGCCCTCCGTGTCAGAGCTGATCTTGGTGTATGACCACTTGCAGCTGAGACCTGCTCTCTGCAGGTTCTTTGCCAGCAGCTTCTCCTCGTTGAGGTTCTTGCCCTCCTCTTCATGGTCGCTGATCCAGTATTCCGGCATCAGCTCGTCGATAGCGGCAGGCATCAGCCCGGCAAACAGAGCATTACGCGAATATTGCGTGGTGGTAGGCAGGATGCTGAGATAGAGCTCTTCATAGACCGTACGCATAATCTGCCTCAGGTCACCGGCGATGGTCTGCCACTGATCAAAGCGCATATTATCGACAACGATAAAAAAAAGCGGCGATCCCTTACTTATGAGCGGGAAGATCCTCCTGGACATAACTGCCGGTGAGAGGAGCGGTCTTTCGGAAGCGTCGGCTGACATCCATGTCATGTAGTTGCCCGAGATATATTTTGCGAATCCTCTGTTGGCGTCGGTCTCCTGCATACGGAGCACCTCCCTCATCCCCGTGTCGGATGATCTTATCAGCTCGCCCTGCCAGAAGGTGAGGTGGCGGTAAAGCTCACACCACTGCTCGAAGGAGGAGGCTGACGATATCATGCCGGCGATGTTACCGAACTCCTCCCTGAAGACCGTGGTGGTCTGGCGGGAGACAATCTCCCCTATGTCGAGTATGCGCTTCAGGGAGAGGAGTATCTGCTGGGGTTTCACCGGTTTGATGAGATAGTCGGCTATCTGTGATCCTATGGCGGCATCCATGATATCCTCCTCCTCGCTCTTGGTTATCATCACCACGGGAATGGACGGGGTGATTGCCTTGATACGGCGCAATGTCTCAATGCCGCTAAGCCCTGGCATATATTCATCAAGGAAGATGATATCATATGGTTTCTCCTTTACCATTTGTATGGCATCGTTGCCCGAATGGCAGGTGTCGGTCTCAAAACCCTTCTCCTGGAGGAACAGGATGTGTGACCTGAGTACACCCACCTCGTCATCGACCCATAATATCCTTATCTGTCTCATCTTATGTTCCCGTACTCTTTCCCATAGAAGATTGCATACCTGTCCCTGTCTTTGTCTTCGCGGAACTTCTGGAGGTTATCGCGGCTGATGAGGAACAGTGTCAGTGAGGCTGAGGCTGCCTCCCTTATCTGTTTCTGCGGATCGAAGGCCCTGAGCCAGGCAGCTGCCGATGATGCATTTTCAAAGGGTCCCGTGGTGATCAGTATATAGTCCCTGTCAACGGCCGCTCCCTGTGTGCTATAGTTTTTAGCTGCAAAATTATCGAGGTTGTAATTGATGACATCGAACACTATCTGGTTCATGTTTGCTCTCGGGTTTGCCGCTATCATCATCACATAATGAGGCTGGATGGTGTCAGCATGGTAGATCTCCTCTGCTATACGGGTGTCTTCGGCTATCCGGATTGCGGGCACTTCTCTTCTCAGGAAGTCAGTTATCTCCGCTGCCCTCTTCCCCTCGGGTGTCCCGGGGTATTTTGCTATCAATGAATCGAGCCTGACCTTGTAAGCCATCTGTCCTTCCGAGGCACCTGCCGCCATGGCATCAAGAAGCATGAATTTCGGTACCAGGCTATCTTCCGGGTAGAGACCTATGGCTTCACTGCAAAGGGCCATCGCCTCTGTGTAGCGTTCTTCGGTGAATGCCTGGTAGGCATCTTCATAGCTTCTCATGGCCCGTGCCGACATCTCCTGGTGTTTTCTGATATAATCGGGGTCGGAGAGGATGAGAGCATATTCCGAATCGGGGTATGCTGCTATAAGTTCTGCCCTGCGTCTCTCGGCCCTGGCCGGGTCGCTGTTGCGAAGGAGCTTATAGAGCTCGTAAAGAGCCTCGGTCTTTATCCTGGGGTTGTCACCTGTCCTGGCGGCCTGCTCCAGTGATGATGCTGCTGCGAGGGTATCGCCCAGGCGTGTTGCCAGTATCTTACCCTCGCCGAGCAGTGCCTCGGCGCTTTTGCTTACTGACAGCTCCATCTGTGAGTCTGTCAGAGGGACGTTCCTGAGATAGTAATCTTTTGTCAGTGCCGGGTTGACGCCTGCACTGTCAGCCTGCTGCCCTTCCTCCGTATCTTCTGAGGGTGATCCGTTGGCGAAGGCAGCATGCGCCTTGTTGGAGCGGCGCCAGTTATCTTCCAGCCTCCTGTCACCCCACCGGCGCCGGAACTCCGTACGTCCGAAAGTCAGTGCCGCCTGGTTGTAAAAATACCAGCTTCCTTCCGCAGAGATTGTGCTTCTGTTACGCTGTTCATTCTCATAGTATTGCCCCATATTATAACGGTCACTGCCGTCGCCTGCCGCTGCCTTTGCCTGCTCCTCCTGCACAGAACGTATTATGCCTGCAATAAGGGCATCACGATCAGCCGTGCTCATGCCGGCAACCATACGCAGGCTGTCTTCGGTGATCACCACGGAGTGAAATTTCGCATATTCATCAAGGTCTGATGCCCGGCTCCTGATGATGTCATAGTCAGGGAAACGCTCATCGATAATGTACGATGCGCTGTCATAATAAAGCCAGGCTTTCATGTATTCCGGAAGCTGGTAGTAATGGCTGGCAAGAGCGAGATATGACCTTGCCCGCTGGTGTGTGTTAACCGTGCTGCCGGCAGCGGAGAGCGACCAGAACCTTAGCGCCTCATCGGTGTTACCCATGCGTTTCTCCAGCTCACCAAGGGCGAAATAGATCTGATCAAGATAGTCCTTGTTCTTTGAATCACGCAGCATCCTGTTCAGCGACTTCATGATATCTTCAGCGTCGCCGTGCGATATGTCAGCCACACCCGCAAGGTTAATGCCGGCATTGAACTCGAGGTCATAGGGCGGGTTCATATTCATCACCTCGGTGAAGTAGCGTGTTGAAAGGGCGTTGTTGCCGGCCTCCCTGCATACCTGTGCCAGAAGATAGGTAAGACGTACCCTGGTATCTTTATCGCCGGTATTTTCCACGGCTCTCGTCAGTGGCACCACGGCATCGCCGTAACGCTTCTGACGGAGAATTATGTCAGCCTGGGTTGAGTAATACATTGCCTTCAGTGCCCGCGGAAAGTCGTCCGGCACACCTGCCTCCTGCAGCAGGCGGGAGGCTTCAGAGTAGTTACCCTCTTCAGTCTGTATACGTGCCATCCATATTTCCGCCTCCCTGGCAAGGTCGGTATCGGTGGTTATGGTTGACGCAAAGGAGAAGGAGGAGCGGGCAGCCATGAAATTCTTCTGGTAGAACTGGGCTTTCCCTAAAAGCATGTAGGAGTCATCTACCCATTCATTATACTCACGCCTGTTATAGAATTCGTCATTACGCCCGTTGCTTCCCCTGCGGCCTTTCTCATCCGGCCTGGCAGTGATGGAGTGCAGGGCAATGACCTTCGAAGCTTTCTGGGCAGCTCTTTCCATGTCGGAAGCTGCGGCCACGGAAGATTCCCCGGCGGAATATTCGAATACAGGGATGATGGAGCTGTAATCATCACGGTATGACGACTTTACCTTTTTTACACCGGCCTTATAGGCCTCATTGCCATTGAACCAGATATTGTATTTTGAGATCAGTGAATTGTAAAAACGACTTGCACCGGTGTTTTTCTCGACGGAACAACCGGCAATCACCAGGGTGATCATTATGATCACCGCTGCAGAAACGTTTTTATGCCGCAATCTCAACAAGGATCTTTATACTCTTAATAACTGAACAGTCGGCTTAAAAGTATTCAAATTTAAGAAAAAGAGGTAAAACGGGGCCGGCGGAAGAGGAGCACCGCGGTAGCAGGCTCACTTCATCTCGACTCTTTTCGTGGGGGCCATCTCTGCGTTACGTTTCTCCACCTGTCGTACTATAGTCCTGCCCAGCTCCATAAAGGCCTGGCCTGTAGCATTTTCGTCCAGTGCCGCAGGTTTTCCGGCATCACCTCCGTCACATATGCTCTCCACGATGGGTATTTGTCCGAGCAGGTCGGTGCCTGTCTCCGCAGCAAGCCTGCTGCCGCCGTCCCTGCCGAACAGGTAGAATTTTTTGCCGGGCAGCTCGGGAGATTCGAAGTATGACATGTTCTCTACCAGGCCGAGCACCGGGACGTTGATCGATTCGCTACGGAACATCGCTATTCCCTTGCGGGCGTCAGCCAGCGCCACCTCCTGCGGAGTGGTTACCACTACGGCCCCGGTGACGGGCACCTCCTGCACCAGGGTGAGATGTATGTCACTGGTCCCGGGGGGGAGGTCAAAGATGAGATAATCAAGCTCACCCCAGTCGCCCTGGCTGATGAGCTGTTTCAGAAAACTGCTTGCCATGGGGCCGCGCCAGATAACTGCATCGGAGCCTTTTACAAAGAAGCCGATGGATAGTATCCTGACGCCATACCTGGTCATGGGTATGATCAGGTCGGTTCCATTCTCCTGGCGTACCTCGGGACGGTAGTCTTCAGCGTCGAACATCCTGGGTACCGAAGGCCCGAAGATATCTGCGTCAAGCAGTCCTGTGGCATATCCCTGGCGCGCCAGCGCCACTGCCAGATTTACAGCAACGGTTGATTTGCCCACCCCTCCCTTGCCGGAAGAGACGGCTATAATATTTTTGACACCGGGAAGGACATCCCTCTTTGGGGCCGACATCTTTTCGACCACTATCCTGGGTTTTACCTCTATCGAAGAGATGACGGCATCAGACCCCAACACCTCCTTTACGGCCCTGACACAGTTGCTCTTTATTGATGCCAGGAAAGGGTCGTTTGACTTTTCCGGGACGAGGACTATGGCTATTCCTTCCTCAGAAACCTTGATGTCTCCCACCATTCCCAGTGTTACTATGTCGCTTCCCTTTTCCGGATGGGTTACCATCCTCAGGGCTTTAAGAACTTCTTCCTTGATCTGCATATTGTCTCTTTCCTGATTTTTACATTCGTTTGATACTGTAGTATCGTTTTATTGATTAACAGCCTCACCGGCCTATAGTTCAACTGAGGGGTCCCAGAACCGTTCCCTGAATTCCAGCACCTTATCGTCTGTTACTGTGAATCCCTCATTCTCCAGCAGCTGCTGCATCGTCGACGAGTTTCCGAAGTGACGTTTGCCGGTAAGCAGTCCGTTACGGTTTACCACACGATGTGCAGGGATAAAACCGTGACTGTGGTGTGAGGAGTTGAGTGCCCACCCGACCATCCTTGCGGAGCCGGCCGTGCCGAGATATCTGGCGATGGCACCGTAGGAGGTTATCCTCCCGCGGGGTATCATCCTCGTGACATCGTAGACACGATTGAAAAAACCCTCATTGTCCGTCACCGGGGCTGATGATCTCCTTTCCATTTGGTAGTCTGAATGAAAGATATGTTATGGGAATACCGCGACTGAGAAAGATCTCTTCGTAATGAGTCCTGATAGAGAGCAGGGGATCATCCGGCATGTCCCTGTAAAGGTCCGTCGCTGAGGATATTATCTCCAGTCCGTTGACCTTCAGCAGCGACAGTGTATAATCATACAGTTCCCTGCAGTCTGTCTTCAGATGGACTATACCGTTGTCATTAAGGTACTGCCTGTATAGGTTCAGGAAGTACGGACCGGAGAGCCGTTTCTTTTCTCTCTGCCGTTTCATCTGCGGGTCAGGGAAGGTGAGCCATATCTCATTCACCTCCCCGGGAGCAAAAAAGGAGCCGGTAAATTCTATCCGTGTACGGAGGAAAGTAGCATTGGGAAGTTGCATGTTGTGAGACTCTTTGGCCCCTCTCCACATCCTGGCACCCTTGATGTCTATGCCTATGATATTTTTCCCCGGGTACCTGGAGGCAAGGCCCACGGTATACTCACCTTTGCCGCAGCCGAGTTCAAGGACGATGGGATTGTTGTTACCGAACCATTCATCGTGCCACCTGCCCTTCAGCCCGTGATCACGTCTGAAGACCTCCTCGAACGGCGGCTCGATCACATGGTCGAAACCTTTCATCTCAGCCCACCGTGCATGTTTATTCTTTCCCAAGGCAAAGCTTATTTTTGCTGATCGTCTCTCAGCGATATTCTCATCCCGATGTCATACACACCCTTAAGTACCGTGTCTCTCATGCCATGTATCACACGGAAGTGATACTCCCCCTTCTCAGGGAAGAAGACATTTGATTTATACGGGATGGTAAGCTCGCGAAGGTCGCCGGCACCTTTACCCTGCCACCTGCCTTTCTCATCAGTCACCGTGGCATTGAGCGTATCGGTCACAGTTGTTCCGGAGGGGAAGGAGGTGACGATGAAGAGGTACATATTACGGTAAGGATAGTCGGTTGATGTCCGCAATGAAAAAACTATGTCACAGGTAGTTATTGTGTCATCTATTGAGCAGACAAAGTTGGCCGGGTCATACATACTCCATTTCTCATCTCCTATCCTGTGGCTGTCCGAATAGACAGTATGGTTGTCGCAAGATGTTACGGCAAGAGCAAGCAGCAGGCCGGTTACAAGTATCTTACTTATGTTTCCTGTCATTTTTCCTGTGAAATGGTCTGTGTTTTCCTTTACCCTCGCGGCTGTTGCTTTTTGATTCGAACCGTGTCAGGCCGCTGTTTTGCAGCAGCAGGTCATTACCTTTGCCTATGGGGTTGCCGGGAGGTCCTGCCAGCAGGTTATCCGGTTTGATACCTTTCCTGTTGAGATGGATGATCTCACGCACACGTGACACCGGCACGGGTGTCAGGTTAACGGCCATCCGGGGATCAGATGAGTACCAGTATATTCCTGTATGCACTTCCATCTTGGTGAAATAGGCCGTGCTGCCGGCCAGTTCAAGAGGGACCTCCTTTGATGGGAACTCCTTCTGTGCATCAATATAACAGTCGAGCTCATAGTTCAGACAGCACTTGAGCTTGCCACACTGGCCGGCAAGCTTCTGGGGGTTGAGCGACAGGTCCTGGTATCGCGCATGTGAGGTGGTGACAGAGACAAAATTGGTCACATGTGATGAGCAGCAGAGTTCCCGCCCGCAGGTACCTATACCGCCGATCCTCCCTGCCTCCTGGCGTGCACCTATCTGTCTCATCTCTATCCTAATATGAAACTCCTCAGCCAGCACCTTTATCAGCTGACGGAAGTCAACCCTCTCGTCTGCCAGGTAGTAAAAGATAGCTTTGGTCTTGTCACCCTGGTACTCCACGTCGCCTATCTTCATTGCCAGGCCGAGGTTCTCAGCTATCTTCCTTGACCTGAGCATGGTAGTCACCTCCAGCTTCTTTGCCTCCTCCCACTTCTGGAGATCAACAGACCTGGCTTTTCTGTAGACCTTCTTCATCTCATCAATGACGGGTCTGATCTTCAGCTTCTTCAACTGCTCATGGACAAGGAACCCGGTCATGGAGACATATCCGATGTCATGACCGGGAGAGGCCTCAACGGCAACAATATCGTCTACCTCGAGCTTCAAACCATTGACATTGCGGTAGAAGCCCTTGCGGGTATTCTTGAAGCGAACCTCTATCACTTCATTATAGCGGGGATCGAAAGGAAGATCGGCAAGCCAGTTATATTCATTAAGCTTACTGGCTCCGATGTGGTATTTTATTTCAGGCTTTTGAGGTTCTTCTCCTCCCGGGACCTGTATATCTTCGTTAGTCATTACATCAGTTTACACTTTCCGGTGGTCATTACTGAAAGGTATTATCCCGGAAGGTGAATGCAAAATTAGGAATAAATGAGCTATTTTCAAGCGATTCCCTGCAGTTACCTGATAAGTCTCATTGTCTTCAATGCCAGATCAAGAAATATCATTTTTGTGTTGCCGTTGCTCTCAACGTGTGCGTATGCAAGGTTGAACTCACGGTTCAGGGCATTGATATTACTTTCATTAATGAAGGGATGGAATTTGAGAGAGAAGCTGTCTTCATCCCTGGTGAGGTGGACCATTTTTTTCTCTTTTCCCCCGAAGTTCATAACAAAATTCTCACGTATCATTCTCAGGGAGTAGGAGAGAAAGCTCTTTTGTCTCTCCCTTCCCAGGGCAGCAGTCTCCTCCGACCATGTCACCAGTGAGTGTATGTCGCGTGTGTAGGCTGTACGCATAAGGCGTGTAAAACGGTCGAGAAGCACACCGGTGTTGTCATCATCGCGGGCAAGAGCCATTGCCTTTACCATGTTACCGTTGGCTATGGCGGCTATCTCCGATGCTTTCACCGGGTCCATCCCTGTAACGTTTGTAAGGTGGCCGGTGAGTGCTTCAGCGGATATGGAAGGTATCCTGATATGCTGACATCTTGAGGTGATGGTGGGGAGAAGCTTATCATCCTCCTCGGAAACAAGTATGAAGAGGGTTCTTGCCGGCGGCTCTTCAATGATCTTAAGCAGTTTGTTTGCTGTCTCGGCGTTCATCTTTTCAGGCAGCCAGATGATCATAATCTTGAAATCGGACTCAAACGACTTCAGGCTCAGCTTGCGCACTATCTCTGCCGCCTCGGCAACAGGTATCAGTGCCTGTTCGTTCGCCACCTCCATAGCTTCTGTCCAGTTGTTGAGCGAGAACCAGGGCGATTTAAGGACCATAGAGCGCCACTGTGATATATAAGTGTCGCTTACCGGCTCGGTCCCCGACTTCTTCTTAATTACCGGGAACACGAAATGCAGGTCGGGATGGATCAGCTTGTCATACTTGACACATGACGGGCATACGCCGCAGGCATCTTCGGCGGTACGACTCTCACAGCTTATATAACGGGCGAAGGCCAGTGCAATGGCAAACTTACCGGCACCTTCAGGGCCGTACAGGAGCATAGCATGACTGACCCGGTTTTCCGCCACGGAGCACCTCAGCCTGTCAATTACTGCTTCCTGTCCCGGTATCTGTGAGAAATTCATTTTACCCTTCGCCTGACGAAGAGCAAAAATAGTAAAAATAAAGAGAATGACCCTGCTCAGAGAGCTGCAAGAGCACTGTCGTAATCCGGCTCGGTGGCTATCTCGGGAACCAGCTCCGTATACACAACCCTGCCGGTTTCATCAACGACGACAATGGTGCGGGCATATAATCCCTTAAAAAGACCATCGGTCAGCTCAACACCGTAAGCTCTACCGAACTCTGCATTGCGGAAGCCTGACAGGGTGACCACATTTTCGATGCCCTCGGTGGTGCAGAAACGGCCGTGGGCAAAGGGAAGATCCCTGGTGATGGCCAGGACGATGACATCATCCCTGCCGGCAGCAAGCTGGTTGAACTTCCTGGCCGCGGTGGCACATATTGAGGTGTCAAGACTGGGTGAGATATCCAATATCACTTTTTTCCCCTTGAGCTCGCTGAGAGTTAATTCACTCAGGTCTGACCTGACGAGTGAAAAATCGGGAGCTTCCGAACCCAATGCCGGAAGATTGCCGGTGGTGTTGACCGGATTACCTTTGAGTGTAACTTTTGCCATATTTTTATTTTAAAATTAAGCTATTCATTTTGATCAATGAACAATCGGATGCCCATAAGGTTTTCCAAATTAGTTAACTTTGTACTCCCGCAGACAGGAAAATATGCCGGGATAAACTATGAAACACCCATGTAACATCAAATACAACCGGGATTGGGAGCTATGCGAAGCCATACGGCTTTGTATTGAAACAGGAGACAGGGGTGTTGTATCATACCTAATAAATCAAAATCCATTATGATGAAAATGATTGACAGTTTTAATTTTAAGGGACTCAAAGCAATTGTGAGGGTTGATTTTAATGTTCCGCTTGACAAGCAGACACGCGAAGTGACGGATGATACCCGGATCAGGGGAGCACTGAAAACGATAAAGAAAATTATTGGCGACGGGGGATCTGCCATTCTCATGTCACATCTGGGCCGTCCTGACGGGGTGATGGAAAAGTATTCACTGAAGCCGGTACTGCCGGTTCTTGAAAAGTATCTCGGCGTCAGCGTCGCCTTTGCTCCTGATGCCCTTGGTGATGAGGCAGTGGCCATGGCAAGGGATATCAAACCCGGTGAGGTGATGATGCTTGAGAACGTCAGGTTTTACCCCGAGGAAGAGGGCAAGCCGAAGCTGCCCGAGACGGCTACCGATGAAGAGAAAAAGGCTGCCAAGGCTGAGCTGAAAGCCAGGCAGAAAAAGATGGCGGAGAAACTGTCGACCTATGCCGATATATATGTTAATGACGCTTTCGGCACTGCACACAGGGCACATGCAACAACGGCGGTGATAGCCGGATTCTTTCCCGAGGAGAAAAGGATGTTCGGATTCCTTATCAACAGTGAGCTGGCAGCAATGGACAAGGTGCTCAGCAGCGCCCAGAAACCTTTTACAGCTGTCATGGGTGGGGCTAAGGTGTCAGATAAGATCCTGATAATAGAAAACCTGCTCGACAGGGTTGACAACCTGATCATAGGAGGGGGTATGACCTACACATTCATCAAGGCACAGGGGGGCAGGATAGGCAACTCTCTGTGCGAGGAGGATAAGCTTGACATAGCAAGGGATATTATTGAGAAGGCAAAAGAGAAAGGGGTCAGCCTGTTATTCCCTACCGACGGGATCAACGCTGACAAATTTGATGCCGCAGCAGACACCTATGTGTCTGCCATTGACGATGTTAAGGATGGCTGGATGGGTCTTGATATCGGCCCCGGGAGCATAGCGCTGTTTGAGAAGGTCATAATGGAGTCAAAGACTATCCTCTGGAACGGCCCCATGGGGGTGTTTGAGATGGATAAGTTCTCCGCAGGCACTACTGCGATAGCCAGGGCAGTGGCAAAAGCCACGGAGCAGGGAGCCTTCTCGCTTATTGGCGGAGGAGACTCTGTTGCAGCCATAAACAAGAACGGGCTGGCTGACAGGGTAAGCTATGTATCCACCGGTGGAGGTGCCATGCTTGAATATATGGAAGGCAAGAAACTGCCGGGTATTACGGCTATCAGGGGAGAATAATGAAAAGGTGGTTCATACCGGCGCTGACCGTCATCTCCCTTCTTGCAGGCTGTGACGGAAAAGATCAGAAGAACTCGGGAACGATAACGCTGACAAATGAGCTGTTCGGAACCACCGTTTATTACTCCATGGGATTGTCTTTCAGGGAGGGAAAGGCCATCTCTTCGCTCACCACACCGGGACCTGATGTTTTTGTGGAGGCTGGTTCACTGGCTGAAGGCAGTGCTGTTGAACCATTCTTTTCTGCAAATACTCTTGAACCCGCCTTCGGCTTTGCAGGAGAATATATGACCGAAAGCGCTGCCATAGATGCCTTCAGGGCACTTACCGATGTAAGCCCTCTCTCATCGGGACTGTCATACAGCTACCTTGCCGCACCGCTGAAAAAAAACCAGGTATGGGTCGTGAGGGCACGCGACAATACATATGCAAAGATCAGGACCATTGAAGTTGTCCTTGACACTGACGCCAGCCCTGATTTTTCCTCATGTAAGCTTGAGTGGGTCTGGCAACCTGACGGATCGGCAACCTTCCCATAGAGAACATGAGAACCGAAATAACAGAAAAGATCTTCAGTGTCGCCGGTGATAGCGTTTTTCAGGAGGCGGCCCTGGAGATCTTTCGTTTTCAGGCGTCAGAGTGTCCGCTGTATAACGAATATATCAGGCTGCTGGGAATTGACGCAGGGAGAGTTGACAATATCCTTTCCATCCCCTTCATGCCCATATCGTTCTTCAGGGAACATACGGTGATGACCGGGGGCAAAGAGCCTGAGGCAATATTTCTCAGCAGCGGCACCGCGGGAATGAGGAGGAGCCGCCATGCCGTCGCGGACATGAGACTTTATGACGAGAGCCTGGAGCGCACCTTCAGGATATTCTACGGTAGCCCGGAACAGTATGTCATCATAGGCCTTCTTCCTTCCTACCTGGAGAGGGAGGGGTCGTCACTCATATATATGGTTAACAGGCTGATGACGCTGTCGGGTAACAGCCTGGGCGGATTTCTCCTTGATGACTACCCTGCTCTTTTCAGGGCTGTTGACCGGGCAAGGGGAGCCGGACTGAAGGTCATGATCATAGGGGTGACCTTCGCCCTGCTTGACCTGGCGGAGAGAGGCCCCGCCGACCTGCATGACGTTATCGTCATCGAGACAGGAGGAATGAAAGGGAGAAGACATGAGATGATCAGGGATGAAGTGCATGAAATATTAAAGGGAGCCTTCAGCCTGCCTGCCGTTCATTCAGAGTACGGGATGACCGAGCTGCTCAGCCAGGCCTATTCCGCGGGGGAGGGTTTGTTTTCCACCCCGCCGTGGATGAAGGTGCTGATACGTGACAGCCATGATCCCATGGCACATACATGTGAGGAAGGGGCGTCGGGCGGTATTAGCATCATTGACCTTGCCAATATCTGGTCATGCTCCTTCATAGCCACAGATGACCTTGGCAGGATGCATCACGGCGGCACTTTTGAGGTATCCGGCAGGTATGACAATTCAGATATAAGAGGGTGTAGCCTTCTTATTTAGGGCAATCTACTGAAGCTGAAGGATCTTTTCCAGCCAGCCAAACACTTTCTCCTGCTCTTCCCGGCTGCACATATCGAGGCTTTGAACACACATGAACTTGATACCAGGGTCGGACTCACACAGGTTAATCTTTTTATCTATATAGCCGGCAGGGCGGTTAAAGGGCTTCAGATAGACTGAGCCGGGCCTGGCAATGTACCTGTTGCCGTTGAGAAGCTGCAGGTGGTTTGCCAGGGAGATAAAAGTGAACTGAGAATAATCGCGGAACCTGAATGAGATGTTTCTCTTAAGCAGTTCCGGTCTCTGTCCGAAGAACTCTTCTACCGTTTTACGATTCACCGTATGGGGAGTATGGCTGTTGGTGAAATACCTGAACCTGAAGCCCAGCAACGACGCTGAATTCCACTGTCCCATGTGAAAGGAGGCCCTGGGCTGATAATCAGCCTTTCCAGGCAGGTGATTGTTAACATATTTCCTGAGATGACCCGCCAGGATCCTGAGACCCGGCACCGGCACCCATTTGCCCCTGATAACGGGTTTGTTGTCAACAAACCAGTCTTCGGGCTGCATCTCCCTGACCAGGAAGGTATCATCATTGAAATAGATGAAATTCCCGGACAGGCCCTTGATCCTCCAGATCATATTTGCTATGGAGATACTGTTGAAAGTAGGCAGGTACTCTTCAAATCCCTCAAAGATTTCTTTATGATCGACAATCCTGACAGACTTCACCCTCTCAGGGAAATAGGTCCGGATTTCTTCGTCAAGGCCTGGGTCCTGGCCGTCTGTAACAATAAAGATATTTCTGATAAAGGGAGCAAACCGCATGATAGAAAGGACACAATACCTGATTTCATTGGAAGATGCAAACCGTGTTGAGTGTGCACCGGAGCTCAGGCTTGTACTGTCACCCTTGATATATTTCTGTCTCTTTGCAGCCAGCAGCGGATCGTTGCCGTCAACCCATGCTATAACCGCATCAATCGGTTGGTTACTGTCAGATGAGTTATTCCCAGTCATTGTTATCGGTCCTCAGGCAAAAATATAATTTATAAGCCCGGTTTGGTCCGGGCCGTTATCCAACTTTTCATTTTAAAGATAAACCAAATCAGGAGCCAAAGCAATTACGTGCGGGCCTGAAGGTTCAAAACACTGTCCATCCATGTGAAAATTTTCTCCTGCAACGGCCGGCTGAGCATTTCAATGCTCTGGACACAAACGGACTTGATGCCGTACTCCCTGTCGCAATGAGCCATCTTCTTGTGCAGACGTTTTTCGGAGTAATAGGGATGCAGATACTCCAGGTTGAGTTTTGACAGCTGCCTGTTTCCATCCCTGATCTCAAGATGGTTGGCCAGCGATGTTATTATAAACTGGGTATGGTTTCGAAACCGGTAGGCAATATTCTTTTCAAGCAGTTCCCTGTTTTCAGAGAAATATTTCTCCAGTGTGCTCCTGTTCAGAGGGTGTGGTGTATGACAATGGAAGAAGTACCTTGACCTGTACCCTGCCAGTGAAGCTGTCTGCCACTGCCGGATATAGAAGGAGATTTTAGGCTTAAAGTCGGGGTTATGCCGCAGTTTTGTGTTAACAAAGGCTTTGAGATAGTTCCCGAGTATCTTGTGAAAAGGGGGAATGAGCCATTTGCCCCTGAGAACAGGCCTGCCATCTATGAACCAGTCTTGCGGTTCAACCCTGCGGATCAGGAAAACATCGTCGTTAAAATAGATGAAGTTTTCAGAGAGACCTTCTATTCTCCATATCAGCGATTGTATTGATGAGCTGTTAAAGCTTGGCAGGTACTGCTCATAGCCCCTGTAAATCTCTTTGTGGTCAACTATTTTCAGTATTCCCTCCCTCTCCGGGAAAAAGGTCTTTAATTCACCATAAAGGTCAGGGTCCTGCCCGTCTGTTACTATAAAGATGTTTCTTACGAAGGGAGCAAAGGTCAGAATGGAGAAAACACAGTACCTTATCTCGTTTGATGAGGCAAAACGCAAAGGGAGGGCACCAGGATCGCTGGCGGACTTGTTCTCCTTTTTCAGATAAAGGTTCCGTTTTTCTGCCAGTACAGGATCGTTACCGTCAACCCACAGGATAACTGCATCTATAGGATAACTCATCCCGGAATGGATGTTCTCTGACATTGTTTTATGGTAAATGTATTGCTTTTAATATTTTTGTGCAATTTTAAACTAAAATTGCTTGATATCCATGGCCAATAATACCCCCAAAAGAATCGGAGTAGTTTCCATGGTAAGGAATGACAGTTTTTTTATTCCAAAGTGGATCAATTATTATAGCGAGCAGATCGGTCAGGAGAATCTTTTTCTCATCCTTGACGGGCTTGACCAGGCTCTGCCCGAGGGATTCGGGCACATCAACATCATCAGGCTACCACAGCGGACGTTAAGCCGGACCAGGGGAGACAGGAACCGGGCAAGGCTGATATCATACTTTGCACGGCTGTTGTTTCACAGGTATGACATCGTCATTGCACACGATATTGATGAATACCTGGTTGTTGATCCTGATGCCGGGCAGACTTTTACCGGGTTTTTCCAGAAACCGATAAGGTATGCATCCCTTTCCGCACTGGGCCTGGATGTGGGGCAGCATCTCAGGCTGGAGCATCCGATCGACCCTGGCATTCCCTTCCTTGAACAGAGGAGTTATGCCCATGTATCAGCGAGGTATACCAAATCAATTGTTGCTACCCGGCCGCTCACCTGGGGTTCGGGCTTTCACCGTGTAAAGGGTAAAAACTTTCACATTGACCCTGATTTGTACCTGTTTCATTTTGGGATGGTTGATTATGACATATCAAAAGCAAAACTCGGTGACCAGTCCCTGGTGGAGGCCGGCTGGCAGGGGCACCTGGGAAGAAGATATGAGCTTTTTGACCTGATATTGAATAATCCCGTGATTGAAGATGAGAATTTCCTGAAACGGGCAAGGATGAGACAGAGCCTTTTCCGTCCGTTTTATGCAATAAACAAACCCGGCATGCTCAGCGAGAAGCCGATCATTAAAATCCCGGAAAGATTCAGATCAGTTTTGTAGACAGAAATTTGAATAATATTTTCGACATCCGTACCCGACGCTCCTTACCCGGGAAAATGAGCTGTGTGGCATGCCCGGGTAAAAGTGCGCAGCCGGTTCGCCCGGGAAAATAAATTGCCAATGACAACCAGGGACAGTTCATCAGGAGAATCATTTCACTTCCGGGTTTATTATGCCTCCCTGTGCCTGTTTGCCGTCGCACTGCCGGCATCACGGTTTCTGATGACCCTGAGCCTGATAGTGATGTTTGCCAACTGGCTGGCAGAGGGTGACTTCGGGAATAAGTTCAGGACATTTTCAGCCAGCAGGCCCGCCATAGCCTTTACACTAATCTATTTCATATCTGTTGTGGGGCTCCTGTGGTCTGAAGATGTCAGGTATGCATTCCATAATGACCTGTTGCATAAGCTGCCCACCCTGTTTTTACCCATGATCTTCGTTACCTCTCCGGCGCTCAATGATAAACAGATACGGCTGCTTCTGCTCTCTTTTATATCTTCAGTGGTGATAGTTTCGTTTATCGGGTTCTTCTACAGGGTAATTCAACCTGATGCCGGGTTCAGGCAGGCATCGCCTTTTGTCCCCGGTATCTATTTCGGGATAATGCTGATACTGGCAGCCTTCCAGCTGCCCCTCCTGATAAGGCAGACAGGCAACAGCAGGGTCCTGCTCCTGTCAGGCATTGCCGTATCTGCCTGGCTGATATTTTTCCTGTTCTATATAAGGGCATTGTCCGGGGTATTATCATTTACGGGTGTTTTAATCTTCATCGGGATACTTCTTGTTCAGAGGCTTAAAACAATGACCTTTAAGATATCAGCCGTCACCTTACTCCTGGTACTCTCCGGGCTGGCGCTGGCACCTGTTATCAGTATCTACAGGCAGACTCATTCCGAGCTTTATACGGATTACAGCACGCTCGATAACTTTACGGAATCGGGCAACCCTTATTTTCATGATACAATCGATATCCTGAGGGAGAACGGGTACCCCGTTTACATCTACCTGGCGGATGAGGAGCTCAGGCAGGCCTGGAATGAAAGAAGCAACCTCGACTATGAGGGGAATGACCTCTCCGGTAACCCGTTAAGATACACGCTGTACAGATACCTTTCCTCGAAAGGACTGAGGAAAGACAGGCATGATCTTATGCTGCTGCCTGACAACGAGATACGTGCCGTTGAGAGGGGGACAACCAATTACCGCAACCTGAAAAGACCGGGATTCTACGTAAGGATCTACGAAGAGATGATGGGTCTGTATATCTATAACAAGAGCTCGTATAAAGATGTTTCCTGGGGCTCGGTAACCAAGAGGATAGACCTGTGGCGGGCTTCCTGGAAAGCCTTCAGGAAGAAACCACTGGCAGGATGGGGCACGGGCAGTATTCTGCAGGCTGTAGGTTATGGCCTGGAGGAAAACGGATCTCCGCTGTCAGGGTTGAATATGAAGCCCCACAGTCAGTATCTGTACCTGTTACTTACAGCGGGCCTGACCGGACTGGTTGTCTTTCTGCTGTTGTACTCTTTCGTGATAACGGCAACGGGAGCCTGGAGACAATTCATGTTCGTTGTTTTCCTTATTGTTTTCGTCATTAATTTCCTTGGCAACAACTCCCTGGAATCTCAGCCGGGACAGAATCTGTTTGTGTTTTTTTCACTCTTTTACTGCTTTTACTATCCACGGCTGAATAAAAAACAGGAGTTTATATATTGACCATCGAAGAAATCCGGACAGCACGGTATTATATAAAAGAAGCTTCCCCCTGCAGGGAAGCTTTCTTTTATCAGATGTATTTGCCGCGATGGGTATCTTTTATAAACCCAGTTTTGCTTTGATCTCAGGCGGGATTGCATCCCTGTGGACCATTATGAAGATCGTCTTGGCCCTCACATAGCTCTCTGACATGTACAGGAATCCTTCATAAGGACCCCTGGCGGGACCGGATGAGTTTTTTGTAAAATAGTATCTGGTGCCGTTCTGGTCTTCTGCAAGGCCTGTTATGTGCATCAGGTGGTCATCGGTAGTAACAAAGGTCTCGTAGCCGTTCTGGCGTATCTCCTGTGTGACATCAATTTCAGGGCATGGCTTGTCAAAAGTACCCGGGAAAGGTGTCCTGTCAGGCATCATCATCTCGGGGCGCGACCTGTCATTCATAGCGGAGAGGTTCATCTTTGACGGGTCAGGATTGACAGCCAATCCTTTTGAGCCGGAGAATCCACGCTCACTCACATCACCGTCCCAGTCAATTGTGTAGCCCTTATCCAGTGAATAGTCCATGACCTGTATGAGCTCGTCGAGCGGGAGGTTGTAAAAACGGTTCATCTCCCAGTTGTCTGGTATCTCAAGCACTTTCTTCGTATAGAAGGGAAAGTGATTAAAAGAGGTGAGATAGACATAGTCGTTCATGTTCAGCCCCAGGCTGGCAGCGAACGATTTAGGTGTATAGGCCTGGCCTTTGTAGGTGAATGTTTCCGGAACCTCCCCGAGGTAGATATCGAGGATGGCTTCTGTCACCTCTTCCGACTCCTTGCTCATACGCTTCGCCTTGACAGGCACTGTCGTGACCACATTGATATATGCCTGCAGCTCACGGTGGTTGTGAGTCTTTGAGTCATAGCTGATGCCGGAATAGGCTTCCTGTGGCATTATACCGTCTTCATCGAAGACCCTGAGCCAGGAGGTGGAGAGGCTTCCCTCGCCGAGGTTACCTTTGCCGAGACGCAGGTAGTTATCTTTTATCCGGTTCTTGTATGTCTTCCTCACAACAAACATTTCAGAGAGGTCATATTCGCCCTTGCCCATGCGCAGAAGCTCGGATTCCATGAAGGAGGTGGTTGCAAAGCACCAGCAGGTACCTGTTGCGGCCTGGTTTTTGGCCGGGGTGGCAGGTAAAGAGACAAGGGTGGTGAACCTGTAGCCTTCAGGCTCTGCCGCTGCCTGTTTTTTACCCTTCTGTGCATGAAGGGATGCCAGCGCAAATATCAGGGCAACAAGAATAAACAGTGTCTTTTTCATCTGTATGGTCATTTAAATTTTGGTTTTCAGCACTACTCAAAATTATTTAAATAATCTGAAAGGGGAAATGTTATTGAGCAGATGAGATTTTCAGCCCAGGAGTCACATGGTAGGATAATAAGCGTTTTCTATATGGTCGATACGGGGACCGTTTCCACCCATGACGATTGTTATTATATCAAACCTGGCCTCTTTGGAGATGTGGTATCTGCTTATATAATTTGATGCTGCATTGATTATCGTCCTCTGTTTCGGCACGTTGACCGCCTCGGTAGGATGAACCGCGAAGTCGGCCGAGCGGGTCTTGACCTCGACAAAGATTATGAATTCAGGGTTTTCGGCTACGATATCGATCTCGGTGCGTCCCGAACGCCAGTTCCTGTCCCGGACCATATATCCCCTGCTCCGAAGGTAACCGGCAGCCAGCTCTTCGCCTCTTGTTCCCAGTGCAGCGACGTCATTCATGTCAGACCTCGATGAGCCTGTTTTTTATTGCATAGAGGATGAGGCTTGCAGTATTCTTGGACCCGGTTTTTGCAAGTAGGTTTGCCCGGTGCTTGTCTACAGTACGTTTGCTGATGAACAGTGCATTGGCTATCTCGTGGTTTGACAGTCCCTCGCAGATCTTCAGGAGTATCTCCTTCTCACGCTTTGACAGGCTCGAGCTCTTTTCCTCCTGTTCCCTGTTTTTTATTCTCCTGATGACATGGTACAGCAGCTCCTGTGAAAAATAGTTACCACCCCGGTGGACGGCAATGATGGCATCATATACATCGGAGATGTCAGAGTCCTTAAGGATAAACCCCTTGGCACCGGCCTCGACCATACGGTAGTAATATTCCTCCTCACCGTACATCGAGAGGGCAATCACGTTTGATGACGGCATCAGGCGTGTAACCTGGGCTGTGGCTTCGGCGCCGTCCATTTCAGGCATGCTGATGTCCATCAGGATGATATCGGCAGGGCAATCCTCCAGCATCTTCAGCAGCTCAACGCCGTTGGAGGCTTCGGCCACCACCTCGAATTCACTGTAAGCACCTAGCAGAATCTTCAGTCCGTTGCGGAAGAGCTGATGGTCATCAGCAAGTGCTATCCTTATTATTTCCATGGTATGCCGTTCGTTATGTTGTTATAGTCTTGCGGTCATGCAGTCATGCGGTCATGCAGTCATGCGGTCATGCAGTCAATATCTCCCCTGCAGTCTGGCTACTTCTCCGCCAGCTGGCGGATCGGCCCGGTCTGAAGGCCCCGACACTTCGTGTGCGGGGTTTCAGAGCTTCGCTCTTCAATCTGAAGGTCATTGGAGATGTTTATGGAATACTGATGGTCAGCCATTTCCTTCTACTTGTCAACCCTTATCAGGGCGCTTGTACCTTTGCCCTTTGCACTCTCAATGACAAACACTCCGTCAACCGATCTCACCCTGGTCTCGATATTTGGTATTCCCATTCCCACAGCCTCCTCCGAAGAGAGCTTCTCCATGTCAAATCCCCGCCCGTTGTCAAGGTACTGCAATGTAATGATTTTTTGGTGGCGGTGGAGTTCCATCTCGATCTTTGATGCTCCTGAGTGCTTCATTCCGTTATTAATCAGTTCACAGGCGACCCTGTAGATAACCACCTCCTTGTCAGTCTCGAACCGTTCTCCTTCCATGTTGGTCCTGAAATCAATAGTAACACTGCGGGTTGTATTTACCTTCTTTGCAAAAGCCGTGATGGCACTGGCCACTCCAAGGTTGGTCAGTACATGGGGACTCATGTTGTTGGATATCTCTTTTATAGTGCTCAGGGCTTCATTGACCACATGATTTGTATTGTTAATGATATCCTTTCCCACAGGGTCGGTGACCCTGGTGTTCAGGGCCGACAGTGACATCTTGACTGTCGACAGCAGTGGCCCCAGCCCGTCATGCAGATCCTTGGCAAATCTCTTTTTCTCGGTCTCCTCGGTATTGATAATGGCATTGAGAAGTCTTCTCTCAGACCTCATCCTGTCTGTCTCGGCCCTTTTGAGGGAATAGAACAGCTCCCTGATCAGTACGACACCGGTAATTATCATAACCGATATCAGGACATTCATCCACTCATCAACCATCATGAGCTCAAACGAAGGTTTGCCGTGAAAGTATTCGATGAGCTGAATCAGTGTCCGCACTGCCATCAGCACGAATGAGGTTGAAAGCAGTATCCAGGAGAGGCGGTACCTGGTGATTTTCATGAACCTCAGAGCAATGGAGGCGGCAACTATTTGCAGTACCACGGAAATGAAGAGAGCTATCAGCCGTATCATTGTAACAAAAATTTAATTCATACAAAATTAGGAGTTTATTACCTTTGGAGTACCAGACCTGGAGAATGAAGACCAGTTAACCTTTCATTCTTTCACCTCGGAGCATCTTTGAAGAGGCATGGCAGCTCCGCCCCTTGAGGGTATTGCACGATTCAC
The DNA here is from genome assembly GCA_003250475.1 of Bacteroidota bacterium. Lineage (GTDB taxonomy): Bacteria > Bacteroidota > Bacteroidia > Bacteroidales > VadinHA17 > SR-FBR-E99. The sequence goes on from QKGI01000166.1 coordinate 46,033, forward strand.
GGATTAAGAAAATTGTTGTTGTGAAAGGGTGATGGGGCCGGTCAGAAGAAGACTTTTACCCACCGCAGGTGTACCGTGACCGGCCTGTTGCAACCCGGCACAGATGGCACAAACTGCACACGGGAGGGAATATTGTCACCAGGATCGGAGCCTGCTCTTTCAACAACAGGGGAACTTGCTCCGCGATTGTTGAAAAATATCCGGCCACAGAACCGGTTATCGGGGAGCAGGTGTTTTTTAACCTTCGCATGTATCAGGTAATGAGAATATTAGCAATTGGGTAAGCTGAATACTATTGAGGGGAATATTATGATGAAATTATCTTCAAAACGCGTTAAAAACTTGTTAATAATTACGAAATGTCAATCCCGGCTAATTCATCACGTAAATGTAATTTAACATTCTCCCGCGGAGACACATAAATCTGAACTTAACTACCTAAAGATCAATACCTTTAAAAAGAGAAATAACCATAAACTTTCTAACTCTACTTAATTATGCGAAAACTTAAATTCATTTCCATCCTGTTAACACTGTTCATCGGGACAGCCACCATGATGGGACAGGTGACAACCTCTTCGCTCAACGGAAAGGTTACCGAGAACAATGGCGATGCATTGCCGGGAGCAACGATTGTGGCCACGCACGTTCCTTCAGGAACCCTGTATGGTGCTACTGCAAACAGCCAGGGTCTCTATACAATTCAGGGGATGCGCCCCGGTGGGCCCTATACGGTAAATGTAACTTTCATTGGTTACCAGACCGAAACCTATACCGAGATTAACCTGTTACTCGGGGAAAACACTACCCTGAACTCAAGCCTGACACCAAGCACGACCGAGATGGCAACGGTTACGGTGGTCGGGTACGCTACATCAAAATTCAATACCACGCAAACCGGTGCAGTTACGAATATCTCAAATGCACAGATAGCTAATTTGCCTACAGTGAACCGCAGCGTTGCTGACCTTACGAGCCTTTCACCTTACGGAGGGAATGGGATGAGCTTTGCCGGTACAGATGGTCGTACGGCTAACTTTACAGTGGATGGAGCTAACTTTAACAACAACTTTGGATTGAGTGACAGACTGCCGGGAGGAGGCAACCCGATTTCCATTGAATCTATTGAAGAATTACAGATTGTAATCGCTCCATATGATGTTCGTCAGACTAACTTTATAGGTGGTGGTGTAAACGCTATTACAAAATCCGGCACAAATACCTTTAAAGCCAGTGTCTATACTTTCCACAAAAATGAAAACATGCGCGGTGACGATATTGCTGGTACGCTGATCGAGAGTGCGCGTGATAAAGACCGTCTTACAACTTATGGATTCACTCTGGGCGGACCTATTATCAAAAACAAACTGTTCTTTTTTGTAAATGGTGAAATGGTTAAATCACCAACCGTGGTCAATCGTTGGAGAGCTTCAACGGATGGTGTCGCCGATGCCGACAATTTTATTTCCCGCACAACAGAAAGCGATCTTCAGGCAGTTTCTGATTATGTGAGAAGTAAGTATGGATATGAAACGGGATCTTACACAAGTTTCCCCGCTGATGAAAGCAACTATAAACTTCTTGCGCGTCTGGATTGGAATATCACAGACAAACATCGTCTGGCCCTGCGTTATAACTATACAAAAAACCTCTACTACAACCCGCCAAATGCTTCATCTATGGACGGAGGTACCCGTATGTCTGAGGCAAGAATGTCACAAGCCTCAATGTCGTATGCAAACTCGATGTATTCGATGAACAATCTTGTTCATTCATTCTCTTTTGACTTGAACAGCCGATTGTCCGATAACTTATCCAACCAGTTTCTGGCAACATTCTCAAAACTTGACGATCTCCGCGGATCTACTTCCGATGAATTCCCTTTCATCGATATTTTGAAAGACGGGCAAGCCTATCTGTCTCTGGGGTATGAGCTTTTCACCTGGAACAATGCTGTTCACAACAATGTTGTGAATGTCAAAGACGAACTTTCTTACTATTTAGGCAGTCATAAAATTGTAGGTGGAGTAGCCTACGAATATAAAATGGCAGATAATGCTTATATGCGTAATGGTACAGGATACTATCGCTACACAAGTCTTGACGACTTCTTAAACGAAGGAACACCTGAAGTTGTGAACTTAACATATGGTTATGGCGGTGAAACCAATCCTGCAGCCCGCATAAGAACCAACAAAATCGGAGTTTACGGGCAAGATGACTGGAGCGTTACCAATAACTTCAAACTTTCGTATGGACTTCGTATAGATGGGCTTTTCTTCGATAATAGTGACCTGATAACCAACCAGGCTATCTTTGACCTTGACTATGACGGTCGTCATATCGATACAGGAGAATGGCCTGCAGCAAATCTCATAATTTCTCCCCGCATAGGTTTTGCGTGGGATACATTTGGCGATAAGAGCCTGAAAGTACGTGGAGGTACCGGTCTTTTCTCGGGTAATTTACCTCTTGTATTCTTCACCAATATGCCTACCAACGGTGGTATGGTACAGTATCAGGCACAGATAAATGCTAACACCAAAGTCTTTGATGGGTACACCGGTCCTTATGTTGAGAGTGGTGTTAACAGATATATTGATATGACTCAATTTGACGGCGGTCTTGTAACTGATGCCAACGGAAATGCTAATATTGCTGCCCTTTATGGTATGTTGACATCGATAGGATATCCTTCAACGATTTCTCCGGAAGATGGGACAGTTCCTTCTGCTATCGCGGCTGTTGATCCGAAATTCAAAATGCCGCAGGTATGGAAAACGTCACTTGCTGTTGATTATAATTTCAAAACATCTTTTCCATTCTCTGTAACGGTAGAAGGAATTTACAGCAAAACAATCAACGGTGTCTCTATTTCTGACTGGAGTATTCCCAATGTAGGTGGTTTCGCCCGTTTCAACGGTGTTGACAATCGTCCGATTTATCCTGCCGGTTATCGTACCAACACAAAAGCCTTTGTACTGGAAAACACAAGCCTCGGTTATGGCTGGTCAGGCAACATTACTTTCAATGCTCAGCCGACAAAATGGATCAATGTGATGGCTGCCTATACACACATAGTATCTAAAGATGTAACAGGTATGCCGGGATCCAATGCAGAATCTGCATTTACATACGTGCCCACGGTGGAAGGCCCCAACTACATCAGATTGCACAATTCACAATACACCACACCCGATCGTGTTGTGGCTGTAGTTACTGCCCACGATAAGAGCGGCAACCATTTCAGCCTTATCTACGAAGGATGGTACGGTGGATGGAAATATTCATTTATGACGGTAAACGACATGAATAGTGACGGTTATAACTACGATGCAATCTATATTCCAACTGACGATGAAGTGGCAAGCAACGAGTTCCGCTTTGTTTCAACAGACGATAAAACCCGCTTTATGGATTATGTTCATGCCAATAGTTATCTGAAAAATCACCAGGGGGAATATGCAGAGCCCTATAGCCTTTACTCTAACTGGGTAAATCGCTTCGACTTCAGCTACAAGCATGATTTTGCCATAAAAACAGGTAAGAGCGAACACAAACTGCAGCTTAGCCTTGATATCAAAAACGCAGGGAACCTGTTCAACTCCAGCTGGGGCGTAAGTACACAGCTGAACCCGGCAATTGGTTCGGATGCCCGTATCCTCAAATACGAAGGTGTTGATGTTGACGGCGTGGCAACATTCTCCACTCCCTCTTCTATCCATGGTGATACCCAGACATTCAAACCGGCAGTTGATTTGAGTCAGGCCTGGTTTGCATTGATCGGTATCAAATATATTTTCAACTAATATAAAGTACAGGCAATATGAAATTAAAATACTTTTTCCCATTAATAATCGCGACAGTTGCCCTGATGGTTAGCTGTAACGAAGAATTCACTGAGACGTTGCTTGATGAAATTCAGGTATCGTCGTCATACGTGTCTATCCCGGTAGAGGGTGGTTCTACATCCATTACCGTAACAGCTACTGACAGCTGGACAGTGGAGAACAGTCTGCAATGGCTTACTGTCTCTACAACCACCGGCAGTGCAGGTGAATCAACGCTTTCGTTTTCAGCTTCATCTACCCTGGATGGTCGCACCGGAGAGGTAAAAATTCAATGTGGAGACAAAACTCAGAGAGTAAACGTCATCCAGGGCCTGGCAGTAATTGCAACCGCCACCTG
>QKGI01000162.1 GCA_003250475.1 Bacteroidota bacterium
AAGGGATGGTGAATGTTGGTTGTTGCCAGGTAGAGAAAGAAGGGCCGGTCTTTGTTCTTCCTGATCCAGGAGACGGCCGTATCCTTGATAGTGGTACCTGCCAGCCTGTCCTTGTATAAATCATGGGCTGCCCTTGCCCCTCCTATGGCACTTAAATCCGACTTCTCCGGGAAGGAGTCCGTAACAGCCCTCTCCCCATAGACAAACGGGTCCCTGGCATCATAGCCCACCACACTATGGTTCTCCACATAGACAAATGGCGGAGCACTGCTGACAACAGGTATCCCGAAATAATAATCAAAGCCCAGCTCCAGTGGTCCGGGTTTCAGCTCTTTATTCCAGTCTGCAGGCTCCTGGTTGCCGAAGCCGAGGTGCCACTTGCCTATGACTGCCGTCGAATAACCTGCCTGTTTCATTACCTTGCCAACAGTCAGCTGGGTAGTATCGATGATCAATGGCGACCTTAAAAATACCGGGGCATACTGGTCTATCCTCGCCGGGTAGCAGCCGGTAAGCAGGGCATATCTCGAAGGAGTACTTACTGCCGAGGCTGCGTGAAAGTCAGTGTACATACACCCCTGCTGTGCCAGAAGGTCAATATTGGGTGTGTTTATCACAGTAGCACCATAACAGCTTAAGTCTCCGTAACCCAGATCATCAGCATTGATCAGGACAACATTAGGTAAACGATTCTCCTCGTTATGTTTTGTGGCACTATCATGCCCGCAACCGGAGAAACTGAAAGGTATCAGTGACATTACAGCATATATTCCAGGCTGAACAGGATATGCATTTGATTTCAGTGAATGTGATTTTATCATCTTACAGTAAATTTTATGGTATTATTTAATAAATATCTTTCATTATCTTTTGAAGATACGGCACCGAACACATCCTCACTACCACTGTTTATACAGCGACTCCCGCTTGCTGCTTAAAGATTCAAGGTACATATTTTACAGATGACAGCGGCATTTCATTGCCGGATATAACACATTGTTTAATGTCAATGGAGCCTGAAGCCATTTCCACGAATGGCTTTCCGTTTTGAAGTCCGATGTTTCCGAAGCCGGACTGACATGAAAAGAAGCTGTTAAAATCATCTCCTGCTGCGGAATCAATAAACAGAGTACCTGAAACGGCATCATACCGGATACCGGTCAATGCCTGTAACATAGAGTAACTTGACATGGCCCGTGCATACCAGTGGCCGCATTCATATTCATCAAAAGGATTTCTGGTACGTCCGTCATACCTGTCACGGCAGGTCTGAACTATATCAAGGGCTTCGGAGATTCTACCCATGAACATCAGGTGAGCTGCCACCTCGTATTCAACACCTGTCCACACCTCCCTCGAGTAGATGAATGGCAGTGTCAGTTCATCCCCCAGGGGCCAGGAACAAAGAAGAAGTCCTCCTTCTTTGCCCATGGCAAATCCCGGACGCTGTGGATTTATGTGGTCACTCAGGTCTTTTTTCAGGTTATATCTGTAGACAGAAGTAAGGTGGCTTTCCACTTTTTCGTGGTCAAGAATCTCTTCAAGGCCACAGACAGATGCCATCCACATCCCGATCACTCCGTCTGAGAGGCAACCGTTCCCATACTGATATCTGGGCCCTTCCTCCCTTAAACGAATGATCTCTCTTTTGTCCCATGTCTCATCAATTTCATTTTCGGGATTTTCAGCTTGCAGGTCTGTCCATTTAATTATCTGGTTAAAATATTCTCCATTAAAAAGTTGTGATTCTACAAATTTCTTCCCCTTGTCCCTGAGGAGGCTGTAAGACTCATAAGATTTATTGAGGGCCTTGCTCATCTCAATCATTGCAGTCAGGGCGCCAAGATAATAACTGTTGGACATGCCATCAGGTCCCCAGAAGCTAACATCATATGTACTATGATGAGGTTCCTCAAGATAGCCGTTGTTCCCGGGGTCCCATTTTTTGATACAGCAGTCCATGCTTTTCTGTACAAGCGGATATAAGTCTTCCAGCCAGTCAGTGTCTCCGCTGATTCTCCAGTCTCTGAAGACTTTCATTAAACCTCCTAACTGCCCATCCGTGGCCATACTATAATAGCGTGGCTTGGAGAATGGCAGATTCGATCTGAAAGCCTGTTCGCCATCTTCGTTCTGACTTATCCGGAACTCTGTCTCGCGGAGGGTTCTCTCAAGGGATGGAAATAAATGGGGTATTGATTGTGCATAGTTCCAGACATGTGTACAGGAACCGTAACATGTCCCATAATCATCGTCGCTGCCTTCCCACCCCCAGAGACGCCCGTCATGAGTCCTTAATATCGTAGGTGACTTCAGGATGGTAAGGTTGGCTGCAACAGCTTCCAGTATTGCGGGGGGCAGGGTGGATTCATAAAATGACTCTGAAAACAAATCTGTTTTACTACGCAAATCCCCGTAGTTCTCCAGAAGATATTCCACAACATCGTTTATGTCACTGAATCTCGCGCTGTACCAGGGTCTGTAATCAGTTGTATCTTCGTTTTCAGACTCTTTTTTGCCGGGAACAGCCTTTTTCACTGCTTCCGTGTCGGCTTCCTCTCCTGCCTTAAGGCCTGATTCAGGTACGTACCAGGCCATATAAACGCGAATTGTCTTCTTTTCACCTTTTTTTATTGTAACCGGAACATATAAGGAAGCTCCCGGAGCCGAGGATGCGACAGGATTATTTGATACGGTTTCCCCTGCCTTCAGGGCCTTCCAGATCATGGCTGGCGCATCAAATTTGCCACCCTGAAACCAGCAATGATCAACAATGGTTCCGGGCTGATCTGTAAATATTGCAAAGTCACCCTTCAGATAAGGGCTGTCGGTCGTTCCCGATTGTGACAGTATGAATCCGTCCTTTAGAGGCCTGATAGAATTATCACCAATTTCCCTGTATCTCTTGTTAAAACCGTTTAGCGTAGCGATATGATTCTTTATCTCCTCACGTATCTTCATGAAATTTGGCGAATGAAATGAGAATACCCCTTCAATTGTATTACGGCCCGTATTTTCAATTGTGTACTCCGCGATTCCCACGGGCAAGGATGAATTGTCGGCATCACCGGGAATAAAAGGGCTCCAGCCCTCAATGGTAACCGTCACAGGCATATCCGGGTCAGATAATGCTACTTCACAGAAAGGGAACCGGGCCTTAAAAGCAGCTTTTTCAAACCTCGGAAAACCGTAAAACGTTCTCGGGGATCCTTTCCCGCCCTGCGGCCCGCCGAATTTTCTCCAGTCAGGTACAGGGCCTTCCAGTACCTTTGCACCGTTTGCCAGTCCTTTTATTGAGAATGCCGCATACATTTTCGGTTCATTGAAAATATCCGGATGATGCCTGACCGACATATGTGAAAAATATCCCGTTCCTTCAATACAAAACATGCCAGCACCCAGTCCCCCTACAGGAAATGCTATCCGGCTGAGATAATCTCCGGAGTATGATTCGTTGTATTCATGCCTGCCTGTTACACAGCGCCTGGTCTTTACGTCCTGTACATGGCTGCACGATATTAGAAGCGTGGTAACCGATAAAATCATCAGTATTATTCCAGTCTTGCTATTCATGTTCACTGTAAATCTTTTGGGGTTGCTGAAGATCCGGCTGACCCGGGTTTTATGACAGCCTGCTTCCCAGGCAGCATATGCCGCGTCAGGTCCTCTGTGGTCTTCAAATTGTCAATTCCTGACGGTTAATTTATTGCTGATAAAAAGGAAGACAGGCATGAAACTAAAGACAGCCTGTCTTCCATGTCTCCTGCCGTGTTACCGGTCAACGATAACCCGGCACATCAGTGTGGTATTAATAGCCGTCATTCTGCACTATATTCTCATTGGTCTGCAGCTCACCCAGAGGTATAGGGAACAATACCTGGTAATCCTGCGCCGGCTTTCCCCTGGCAATTGCATTCTCGATGAACTTACCATGTCTTATAAGATCGGTACGTCTCAGAGCCTCGCAATAGAATTCCCATCCTCTCTCTTTCAGTATATGGTCACGGAGAGAGGCCTTATCAGGAAAATCAATCAGGGAGAGATCAGGCAGGCCGGCAGCATTTCTTACTTCGTCGATCAGGTCAAGCGCCTCCTGTGTGGGGCCATTGAGCTCATTGAGCGCCTCGGCTCTCATCAGGAGTATATCAGCATAACGCAGTAACGGGTAATCGTTACTCTGGCCTCCGCCGACCCCGTTAGGATCTTCCGGGTACTTCCACGGTCTCTTGTCATCCTGGCCGAGGATAATAAGATCACC
>QKGI01000044.1 GCA_003250475.1 Bacteroidota bacterium
ACTGATGACCAGGGTTACAATGATCTTGGCTGTTTCGGATCCCCAGACATTAAGACGCCCCGCATAGACAAAATGGCTTCGGAAGGGATGAGAATGACTACTTTCTACGCCCAGCCCGTCTCAGGACCTTCCCGGGGAGCATTGATGACAGGACGCTATCCCTTGCGTATAGGCGGAGGGTGGCAGACAAACACGGAAGAGGTAACCATCGCAGAAGTACTGAAAGGAGGAGGATACGCTACCTGCTGCATCGGGAAATGGGATATCTCAAACCGCAGGAACGAAGACGGGCGTGTACCGACAGACCAGGGGTTTGATTACTACTTCGGCACACTGGGGGCAAATGACAGGGGCAGGGCCGTGATGTACCGGAACAGGGACTCATTGTATCTTAATGAGGATATGTCATCATTCACAGGTATGTATACCGATGAGGCAATGGCTTTTATACGGGAGAACAGGGAGAAGCCCTTCTTCCTTTACCTGGCCCATACCATGCCGCATAAGATGATTGATGCCTCGGCACAGTTCAGGGGTAAATCGGAGGGAGGCCTCTATGGAGATGTTATTGAGGAGATTGACTGGAACGTGGGAAGAATAATGGACCTTCTTCAAGAGCTTGGGCTGGATAAGAACACCTATGTCGCCTACTTCAGTGACAACGGTCCATGGTCAAATGTTGAGGAAAAAATCCGCGTACTGCATGGCGGAGAGCTGGCTACAGGAAGCGCCTACCCGCTAAGGAGTGCTAAAGGATCACCCTACGAGGGAGGATTCCGTGAACCATGCATCTTCTGGGGCCCGGAAATACCGGAAGGAGAGGCCTGCGACGGCATGATGGCTACCCTTGACATACTCCCCACCTTTGCCGCCCTGGCAGGCATCGTGTTGCCTGATACACTTGAACTGGACGGTTATGACCAGTCTGCACTTATTACAGGAAAGAGCGCCGACAGCGCCCGTGATATTTTTTATTACCATGTTCAGTCTGAACTGCAGGCCGTGAGAAAGGGTAAATGGAAGATACTCCTGCCGGATGGTAAGAAGAGGTATAATTATGTCGATGATCCTGTAAGAACCTCGCCCGAACTGTACGACCTGCAGGCTGACATATCGGAGAGTAACAACCTTGCTGATAAATTCCCTGAGGTGCTGAGGGAGATGGAAGAACTGGCAGGCCGGGGACCGACAGATACAACGTATACGGGCTGGTAGAGCCTGCAGGACCGGAGAATGGGTCACGGCTCACGATTACGGCGCTACCGGCAAAAAAACACCATAATTTGCATCCTACTGTACGGGATGTTATATTTATATAACCTTTTATCCAACAGTTAAATTCATCTCAACCAAAAGATCACGTAATGGATATGATCAGGAAAAACCTACCGGCACTTTGCCTGTCTGTTGTTATTGTATTGGCCTCAGGATGTGGCAGGAAAGCCGCTCCGGAACCGGTTAAGGCAGGTCCCCAACCCGACGGGAGTATACTTGTTACCTCGAACCAGTTTCTACGGCCGGCAGGATTCCAGGTTTACCTGCCCGGAAGACCTGTAGATCTTGCCCTGATGCCCGACGGAAACTTCCTGCTTGTAAAGACCAAGGCAGACATTGAAATGATAAGGCTCTCTGACAGGATGGTGATGCAATCACTCCCCTTCAGGACGAAGCAAGCCTCCTTCACAGGAATAGTACTCTCCCGTGACGGCCGGCATCTCTACGCTACGGATGCCAGCTCGCATGTCTGCGTTGCTTCAATAAGCAGTGACAATATTATGCAATGGCAGGAGCCCATAACACTACCCGGGCCTCAGGCAGGCGGTAACCCGGCGCCCGGCGACCTGGTTCTGGATGAAGAGGAGAATAGGTTATTCGTCACCCTGAGCAGGAACAATACACTGGCAGTAATAGATATGGATGACAACTCAGTAATGGAGATCCCTGTCGGAATAGCACCCTACAGTGTTGTATGCCACTCTGCGGCCAAGGCGTATGTAAGCAACTGGGGCGGAAGGCCTCCCGTGGAAGGAGAATCCTCCTACAATACCTCCGGCAGCAAAATACTTGTGGATCCTGAGACGGGGATAGCAAGCAGCGGGACGGTATCAGTAGTAGACCTGGTCAATGGCAAAGAGATCAAATCAATAGAGACAGGGCTGCACCCGTGCGGCATGGTGTTAAGTCCGGATTTAAGCAGGTTATATGTTGCATGTGCCAACAGTGATATCGTCTCGGTGATCTCCACAAGCGAGGATTCGGTTATCGGGACTATCTCGGTGCACGATAAGGAAGGGCGCAAATTTGGAAGTGCTCCTAACGACCTCACGATTTCGCCTGACGGGAAATACCTCTATGTTGCCAACGGAACGGATAATGCCATATGTGTTATTCAGACGGACATGCCTGCCACAGTGGCCGGTTATATTCCTACCGGCTGGTACCCCTCCTCGGTGATTTTAAACAGGGCAGGAGACTACATATATGTTGCTAACGCCAAAGGGGTGGGATCACGCAACCAGAGACCCGACAAAAAAGGCTATCATTCATATGGCGACCAGCTCGGAACAGCTTCAATTATTCCGCTGCCCGGCAGCAGGCGTGAGTTGCAGAAGATGACAGAGACTGTTGCATTGAATAACTCATTTACAGGAAATTATAAAGGATCATCCCCTGGCCGGGCCGGGAGGAAAAAGGTTGCCATGCCCGTTGTCCCCGGCCAGACATCATTCTTCAAGCATGTTGTATATATAATCAAGGAAAACCGCACTTACGACCAGGTGTTCGGTGATATGGCGCAGGGAGACGGTGATACCAGCCTGGTGCAGTTCGGAAGGGAGGTGACACCCAATCAGCATCTGCTGGCAGAGACATTTGTCTTGCTCGATAATTTTTATTGCAGCGGGATCATCAGTGCAGACGGACACCAGTGGACAGATGAAGCCTACGTGACTGATTACATAGAGAAGTCCGTCGGGGGCTTTACAAGAAGTTATCCGTATGACGGTGACGATGCCCTCGCCTATGCCAGTTCAGGTTTCATATGGGATAACGTTTTGAAGCATGGGCTGACATTCCGTGATTATGGCGAGTTTGTTGATGCAGTGATCGATCCTCCTGGCGCAACATTTACTGACATTTACCGCGACCATATGGAGGGTACTAACAGGATCAGCATCAGGGCAAAGGCAAACCTGGAGCAGCTGATACCTTACATCTGCCCGACATATGTCGGATTCCCACTGGTTGTGCCGGATGCTTACAGGGCATCACAGTTCCTTAAAGAGCTTGAGGAATTTGAAGAAAATGGCAATCTCCCGAATCTGATAATCATGTTGCTCCCATCAGACCATACCTCGGGCACCAGGCCGGGGATGCCGACACCAAGGGCATCCGTGGCCGATAATGACCTGGCCCTCGGGCAGATCGTTGAGGCCCTCACTGAGAGCAGCTTCTGGAAAGAGACATGCATCCTGGTTACTGAAGATGATCCCCAGAACGGCCTTGATCATATTGACGGCCACCGTACCACCGGCCTTGTTATCAGTCCCTATACAAAGAGAGGTGAGGTCATCTCAACCTATTATTCACAGATCAATATGGTCAGGACAATTGAAAATATCCTGGGCATACCACCGATGAACCAGTTCGACCTCTCTGCAGAACCGATGTCCGATTGCTTTACAAACAAACCTGATTTTACTCCTTTCAAGGCAGTAAGTAACAATATACCTCTTGATGAGCTGAACCCTGAACTTGTTTCGATAGCGGGGGACCAGCTATACTGGGCTAAGAAATCCCTGGAGCAGGATCTTGATGATGTCGACAGGATCGATGATGATATATTCAACAGGATAATCTGGCATTCTGTCAAGGGATATGACGTACCGTATCCGGTTTTGACAAAGTAGCAGGAACCGACAGCCGGTTCTGCCCGCCCCGGCTGCCGGCTCATTGGCCCGGCAGCAAACCTTTAATAGTTGCGGTGGCATTTGCATTCCGGATGCCACCAGCGTGGAGTGCGGCACCCGTGTATGTCGCCTGTGCCGGATGGGTGATACTGATAACTGCTCCCCGACAATGTAACCCGGAGGTCTGAAGGTTTCAACTAATTCCTGCAACCATCTTCTTTCTCCGCTATTAAATTGGGAATTTAATCGATTAATCAATATATTTGCTTTAATTGCTTTTCATTAGTGAACATTGAAATTCAATGACATAACCAAATGAAGCCTTAACCTATGAAACTGCAGGGAATTTTCATGCTGATTGCGGTCGGATCTTTCCTTTTCTGTGATCTGGGTGCCCAGAAAAAACCACTGACAATAAATGATATCGAATCCTGGAACAGGATCACCGAGACTGTGATATCTCCCGACGGCAGGTGGATTGGATATAAGACGGAGCCGTGGGCGGGGAATTCGACGGTTTACCTGTATAATAACAAAGGTGAGCGAAGGTTTGAAGCTGCCTGTGGCAGGGATATAATAATCACTGATGATTCTGAATATCTCCTCTATACTATAGTTCCTGACTATGAGCTGGCAAGGGAACGGAAGATGAATCTTACAGGCAATGCAGGAGCGCTGCACAATGACCTCGGGATATATGCCATCGGCACCGGAACCGTTGATACGATACATGATATCCGGTCCAGCAGGATACCCGTCAAATGGTCCGGTTGCGTGGCTTATCAGAAAGGAGCACCTGCCGGCGATCATGAGCGCAGCGGTGATACTGAGGAAGGAGGGAAACAGGAGTCATCAGTTAACGGTTACAGGCTTCACCTGCGACAGCTTGACAGCGGTCAGACGGTCACATGGCCATTCGTTACAGAGTACCTGTTCTCCGATAAACCCGGGGTGATTTGTTTTGCCTCAACCGGCGATGACGAAACTTTCCCGGCAGGCGTTTACAGGTACGACTGCAAAACCGGGCAGACCGATACGGTCATGAAAGGGGCAAAGGATTACAGGAAGCTGGCTTTTTCCGGCGACGGAAAGATGATCGCATTCCTCGCCGGAGGATCTGACGGCAGCAGCAAAGGCGATTTCGGCCTGTTTCTCTGGTCAGGCTCCGGGGCAGCCTCCGAAGTGGTCAATAACAGTATGAAGGGTATTCCTTCTTCATGGCAGATAAGTGAGTATGGCGTTATCTCAATTTCGGATGACAGCAGGAGGATTTTCTTCGGAATAGCACCGGTGCGTCCTGTCAGAAGCAGTGATATCCCTGACGATGAGTACCCGGGTGTGGATGTCTGGTACGGAGGGGAAGGGCTTCTTCATACGGTCCAGCTGGTGAACAGGGAGAGGGAACTGAGACGGACGTACCTCACGATGTATGACATTCCCCGCGCAGGACTTGTGAGGATAGAGACGGAGGATTTTCCCGAGTCTGAACCTGTCGGGGATGGTAACTCTGATAATATCCTTATCTATACAGGCCTGCCATACGAGTTTCAATCGATGTATGACCCCCTGCACTATGATATCTGCCTGTTGAACCTGGAATCCGGGGCCAGGCAGCCGGTAAAGGAGAACACCAGGTCGCTCCCCCATTCCTCGCCATCAGGTGAATACCTGCTCTGGTTCAACTATGACGATTATTCCTGGTACACCTATCATATAAAGAGCGGCAGGGAGTTCAGGATCACAGAACCGGGAACGCTGAGAGCAGAAATAGAGACCAACACAACCTTTGATGTCAATGAGCCCTATGGTTCACCAGGATGGCTCGATGGTGACAGGGCTGTGCTTATTTATGACCGTTATGACATATGGAAGGTCGATCCGCAGAATCAGACACCACCAGTCAATCTTACTGTGAACGGACGGATGACAGAGACAGTATTTCGCCTGGTTAAGTTCCGGCAGCAGAGCCTCAGCACTGACGACCCGCAATATCTTACAGGGGTAAATGAGAATACGATGGCCTCCGGCTATTATAGATTGTTGATGAAAAAACCATCAGGGCCACAGATGCTGATTGGCGGTGATTACAGCCTGTCAGTCCCGGTGAAAGCCGAAAGGGCCGGTACTGTCGTTTACACCAGGGAGACATTCGGGGTTTTCCCGGATCTGTTGGTATCAGACCTCGGTTTTCGCAGCAGTATAAGGATCAGCGACGCCAATCCTCAGCAGAAGGAATTCAACTGGGGTACAGCCGGACTTTATGAATGGACATCGCTCGACGGACGAAGAATGAGAGGTATGTTGTTCAAACCCGAGGACTTCGATCCGGCGAAACAGTATCCGATGATAGTCACATTCTTCCATAAATCATCAGGGGAGCTTCATTCTCACAGGATACCCGAATATCACCGGTCAAGAATAGATTATCATACATTCACCAGCAACGGATATCTTGTTTTTAATCCGGATATATGGTTCGATCCGGGTTATATAGGCGAAAGCGCATATAAATCAGTTATGCCGGGAGTAACCGCACTTATAGGTGAGGGCTTTGTCGATCCGGCACGCATCGGTGCTGCAGGCCATAGTTACAGTGGTTACCAGCTCGCCTACCTTGCTACACGTACTGACCTGTTCGCATGTATCGAAGCCGGGGCTCCCGTTGTAAATTTCTTCAGCGCTTATGGCGGCATCCGGTGGGAGACAGGCAGGTCGAGGGCTGCCCAGTATGAGCATGACCAGACCCTGGCAACCATTTGGGAGGCTCCTATGAGGTTCCTTGAGAACTCTCCCCTGTTTGCCATGGATAAGGTCACCACACCGATACTGATCATGCATAATGACGGTGACGGAGCCGTACCGTGGTACCAGGGAATTGAATATTTTATTGCACTGAGGAGGATGAACAAACCGGTATGGTTGCTGAACTATAACGGTGAACCGCACAGCCTTACCCAATTGAGGAATAAAAAGGATTTCCAGATCAGGCTGAAACAGTTTTTCGATCACTACCTGAAATCTTCACCGATGCCGGAATGGATGAGAAGAGGAGTGCCGGCTGTCGAAAAAGACTATAATCTGGGCTATTGACTAATTTTTTAATATCACATTTAAACGATTAAATAAATGAAAACAGGAAAATCCAGGTATGTCGCGCTCTTCATGGCTGCGACTATGCTCTGCATCATGACCGTCAGCTGCGGGTCGGGAGAAACCGGTATCTATAACAGGATCCGGCACCATACCGACGATATAAAGGTCATAGATACCCATTCGCATATGCACTTCCCCGGGGAGTATGGTGATCACGAGTTCAGCCTGTATCATCTTATAGCCCATAACTACCTGCTGGCAGACATGGTATCGGCAGGATCGCCGGGATACGACCTGAACGAACTTGATACCATCACTCCGGAAGACTTCTGGAGCAAGTATGGAAAGGCTCTCGACTATTGCCGCAGTACCAGCTATTACGGATATCTTATCAGAGGCTTTAAAAAACTCTACGGATTCAATGAGAAGGAGTTCACTCCCGGTAATATTGCTGCCCTTGCTTCTCAGGTAAAAGAGAAGAACAGGGATGATGCTGCCTGGTTTGATGAGGCATTCAATGCAGCCGGCTTCGACCTGATGTTCCTCTGCACCTCAAGGTTCACAATACCGCTCGACAAGAAGTATTATGTGGTATCATATTATGTGGACAGGTATATCCGGCAGGCAGCCCGCAAACCTGCAGCAGGTTCGGAGCTGAAGGATATGTACCTGGAGGCATCCAGGGAAGGTTATACATTGAAGAGCCTGGATGAATA
This sequence comes from Bacteroidota bacterium, assembly GCA_003250475.1. Taxonomy (GTDB): domain Bacteria; phylum Bacteroidota; class Bacteroidia; order Bacteroidales; family VadinHA17; genus SR-FBR-E99. The sequence goes on from QKGI01000044.1 coordinate 7,718, forward strand.
CCTGGGATTCTGTGACCATATGCTCAAAAAGTATATTGATAACAGGGGAGTATGTATTAAAAATGGCCTGGCATACTCACGTACCCTCTACTACGAGGATGTACCATACGAAGAGGCAAATAGGCTCTTTGCAAGGCCCTCGGCTGGCCTCTCGGCCGCCGAGGCGAAGAAGATAGAGGATTTCATGTTCCACTGGTTCATCCGCAAAGCCATTGAGTATGATCTTCCTGTCCAGATACACACAGGCTATTTTGCGGATAATGGCAATACACTTGAGAACGGCTATCCTCTCAAGCTGAATAATCTCTTTTTACAGTACCCGAAAGCCAGGTTTGTACTATTCCATGGCGGTTTCCCATGGACCGGAGAATCTGCAGCCCTGGGGAAGATGTTCCCGAACGTATATCTTGACCTGGTGTGGATTCCGCAGATATCACGCGAAAAGGCAGTACAGTCGCTTGATGTGATGCTCGACTGCGTACCATACAACAAGTTCTTCTGGGGAGGCGACTGCAATAATATCGAGGGAGAGGTAGGAGCACTCGAATACGGCAAGGATGTGGTTGCAGAGGTGTTGGCCAAAAGGGTGAAGAGGGGACTCCTTACAGAGGAGACAGCCATGGAAATCACTGACAGGATCTTCAGGGAGAACGCCGTGGAGCTGTTTAAGCTGGATTCCTTCTTGCAAATCAATGCCGAATGATTCCCGCAACCTGCAGGGAAAGGACCCGTCCGGCAAATAAATAATCAGATACAATGAAGTTAAATCTCAATCAAATGAATTATCTCAACCTGGGCCTGGCCGGTTTTGCTGCCATGGCTCTCACCGGTTGTACTGGCATTAACAGGGAAAAGCCGAACATTGTCATTATCATGACTGATGACCAGGGTTATGCTGATCTGAGCTGTTTCGGCGGTACTCATGTGAACACGCCGCGACTCGACAGGATGGCAGAGGAAGGGGTAAGGCTTACCTCTTTCTATGTTGCTGCCCCGTTAAGCTCACCCTCGAGATCTGCACTCATGACAGGTTCATACCCGAAGCGTGTAGGGATGGCGATCGGGTCACACTATTCGGTGCTGCTGGCTAATGATGAATGGGGACTGAATCCTTCGGAGATAACCATCGCTGAGATGCTTAAAACCCGGGGATATACCACGGGTATCTTCGGTAAATGGCATCTTGGCGACCAGCCGGAATTCCTGCCGACCCGCCAGGGTTTCGATGAGTTTTACGGTTTGCCGTATAGTCATGATATCCACCCGTATCATCCTAAACAGAAGGATTTTAACTTTCCGCCGCTGCCTCTCTACGAGGGAGATTCAGTCATCGCTCATGATCCCGATGCCGATTATCTGACACGTGACATAACCCGGAAGGCCGTCAGTTTTATCGACAGGCACAGTGACGGGCCGTTCTTTCTTTATGTCCCGCACCCCATGCCACATACACCGATACATGTCACCCCCGAAAGCATGGAAAAGGTAGCCGATTCGGTCAAAATAGCCCTGAGCGCAGAAAACGGAAATATTGACTATAACACAAGAAACAACCTTTATCCGTATGCCATAGATGAGATCGACTGGTCGGTGGGAGAGATTCTGGATGCACTGGAACGTAACAATGTTGACAGGAAGACACTTGTGATTTTTACATCAGACAATGGCCCGTGGATAGGCAAGGCGACACCGTTCAGGGGAAAAAAGGGCAGCAATTATGAAGGAGGCATGCGTGAGCCGACAATTGCACGCTGGCCGGGTAAAATAAAGGCAGGCAGGGTATGTGACGAACTGCTTACATCGATGGATCTGTTGCCAACCCTGGCCTTCCTGACAGGGGCGGAGGTGCCTGATGACCGGATCATCGACGGCAGGAACATATGGCCCGTACTATCTGGTAAGAAGGGAGCCGTTTCCCCTCACGAAGTCTTCTTCTACCACCGTGGCAACAATCTTACGGCAGTAAGATCAGGTATGTGGAAGCTTCACAGGAAGGAGGCAGGTGAGTATGAGCTTTATAATCTCGGAACAGATATCTCGGAACAGAACAATGTGGCGGATGAAAATCCGCAACTTGTCGACAGCCTCAACAGGCTGATGATCAGCTTTGATGCCGAGATGCGTGATTCAACAAAAACAAGACCTCATGGAGTACACCTTACAGAGTAGGTTGCCAGAGTGACAGCACAGATGGAGTCCGGTAGTGTGAGGTTCTTATATTACCCGGTATGTTTGAGGCAAAAGGGAGAAGAGAAACGTTGAGACAGGTCTGTATTTACACCGGCATAATCAGGTGATAAATATTTACATACATAAATAGTAATATATAATTATGAAGAAGACAAGGTATCTTTTTTTAATTATCGCGCTGGTATTATCAGGAATAACAGCAGGGGTTTATTCACAGTCGCTCGAATCGATCAAGGTAGCCCAGAAAGGAGAGACGAAGAGAGCCACCAGCGGCAATCCTGACAATAACAATGACAACTGGAAATTCAAGCCCGGCGAAACACGTGAGATTGGTCGCCTGACAGGACCGGGTGAGATCACCCACATATGGATGACCCCCAGCTCTGAGAACATCCGCTACCCGAGCGCCCTGGTACTAAGGATCTACTGGGACGGGGCCGATGTGCCCTCAGTGGAGACCCCTCTCGGCGACTTTTTTGCTGCAGGGAACGGCATGCGCGCAGAGATATATTCGATGCCTGTGAAAGTGAGTTCTTTCGGGCGCGCATATAACTGTTACTGGCCTATGCCTTTTAAAAAGGAAGCCAGGATCACACTTACAAATGAGAGCAAACAGTATGATGCAGGATGTTATTTTATGATCGACTGGGTCAGATATGCATCGGTACCGGAGGAGGGAGTGATGTACTTTCATGCCCGTTACCACCAGGATTATAATCCTGTTTATGGTGAGTTTTACACTGTGTTTGATGTTAAAGGCAATGGGCACTATGTGGGAACGGTTCTTTCATCTGACAACCGCACAGGTCACTGGTACGGTGAGGGTGATGATATCTGGTTTATTGACGGTGAAAAAAGGCCGTCATTATACGGCACCGGACTGGAGGATTATTTTAATGAGGCGTGGAACATGCGTGTTCATTCGAGTCTTTATACCGGGTGTACCATCTACGAACCACGTATCTCAGATGCCAGGATCACTGCCTACCGCTGGCATATCCCCGATCCTGTCATTTTTCACAAGTCACTTAAGTTCCAGCTTGAAAGAACCGGCTTCCTTGTCGATTCCCTGGGGGAGGTGATCACCTCTCATGGCAGGCGTCCCGATTACTGGTCATCGGTATCATACTGGTACCAGGATACGATAGCCGAACCATGGTGTGAATTTCCCGAATATGAAAAGAGACTATTCCCGGAGGTCTTCTATCACCTGCCGCACATAGCCAAATCAATAAAACATTCTGAAGGTGTTGAGCTGAGATTGAATCCCTATAACCGCGCCACATACCTCAAGCCCTGGCTGCAGGTGATAAACAACACCATCGGCTCATGGATTGAGATACCGTTCATGATAGATGAGAAGGGTAAATACTCAGTCTCCCTGGGACAGCTTTTACGTGCCGATAACGGGATATGGAAAGTTTATATTGACGGAAAGGTGATCAACGAGGCAGGGGAATCTCATATCCCGGGAGGTTATGACCTTGAAACGGTCAGGGCTATACCCGTCGGAGAGGTCAACAAAACCCTGGATTTCTACAACATCTATCAGAAGGATGAACACGAGGACTACATCTACGGCCAACGGCACGAAGTGAAAATCGGAATGTTTGATTTTGAGCCGGGAGAACATGCCATACGTCTTGTATGTGTAGGATCAAATCCGCTCACTGCCAACCCCGAGAACGGGAACAGGCGGTATAACCTCACTGCGGATGTCCTTTCATTACGTAAATTCCCGGAAAAGGGACTGGAAGAATGGATGGAGAGGGCTGTAAAAGATTCTGCCAGGCAGAAAGAATAATCAGGTAAATACCTAAATATGTCAAAGAGAAAATTAATTATACCGGCAGGCGCAGTCGTTCTCCTGATAGCGGCATATATTTTTTTGTCGGATAATCCTTTTGGCCTGTCACAAGGGAGAAAGGTCAGGGGTGCTGTCGACGGTAATTACATTATCGGCCAGGTAGAAGGCGTTGTCGCCATTGATCCTGCCGTTAAAGAGGTGTCCGGCATAGCGTTTCAGGATGACAGCCGGGGCCGGTTTCTGTATCTGTTTGAAGGTACTGCCGGTAAGATACACAAGTACAGGGTCGCAGCCAGGAGCGGTCAGTTGAAAGACGCAGGCTCTATTGTAATAGATGGGATAAAACTCGGGAATCCACGCGGACTTGAATATGCCAGGGAGGCGTCAGGGGATGTGTTTTATTTCCTGGATTATGTGACTGACGTTGAAGATCAGCCCGACAGCCGGAAAGGTATGCTTTACAGGTATGATGCCACCAATGATGATCTGAGCAGCACCGACCTCAGTATGGATATTTACGATATCGGTACCGGTGAGGTATTTGGTGTGACCAGGCAGGATAACTTCCTGTACATAAGCTTTGATCCGAACGGTTACTGTGAGCATGATAAACGTGTCAGGCGCGGCATTATCAGGTTCTCGGTAAAAGATGAGCAGATGGCTGGTGCAACAGGCGGAGCAGCTAATGCCGGACGGCCGCCGGAATGGGAAGAGGCTGTTGCAGGCAGACCGGTCATGCTGAAACATATGCCCGGTCCGGGTAAAGAGCTGAGGAGCCCTGACACACCTCCATATGCCAGCATACCTGATCTGAAGCTTGAATCTTCTCTTGCCCTGGCTGGCATGGAGCTGGAAGGGACCAGGTACCTGTGGGGTACGGTGGGTAATGACTATATCTATCTGATCGATTCGGATTCAGGCAGGGGACTGTTCAGCTTCAGCAGGCCGGAGGGCAGCACTGATGCCGGGTATGATATGATTGCATATGGAGCAGGAAATCTCTGGGTTGCAGGCAGGACCGGCGAAAACTTCTCGCTTTTCAGGGTCAATGTGCTTGATAACCCCGGCCTGCCCTATGAAGGGATAAAGCAGTTCCGGGATCTCCAGCTGAGGATCACATCCTATGTAGCCCCCGGGGTAGATGCTCCCGGAGGGATGGTTTACCATACATTCTGCCATCCTTACGATGCCGGTGTGACGGGTAACCAGGGACTCATCCCCCACTCTGTCGAGGTAAAAGACCTTACCGGAGTCAATGACTATACCGTTGAGGAATTATATTTTGATCCGGCGGGCGACCCGACGGTAAGACAGTACTACACACTTGTCTCTTACCCCGTTGAGAGCCATCCCGACATAAGACAGTATACCACTGAGTTCAATGTTAAGCTGTGGAAAAGGGACCTTAAATATTTTGTTTATCCGCACCTGGCCTGCAGGGATGAAAAAGCTGCCGGCACACGCTATCTGGAAGATGACACGGTACTTTATAAAATAGAGGATGATCCGGATGTCTACGGCAACTTTATCAACAGGGTGAAAGAATACATAAAAGCTGAATATGGTACCGAAGCGGATATGGAGAATCCCTACTGGGCTGCCCGGAATATCATTGAATACATTATGGAACAGTATCACTATCCGGTTGATTCGGCTGGTTACTGGGCAACATATGATTTTGCCAGGCATCATTACAATTCCCATCCGGGTAATATGAAGGCGGCTTTATCCGGGGATGATAACTTTGCTGATAATATCGTTGCCTGCTCCGGAGTAGGGTGCACGGTCAACGGGTTGCTGCGCTACATCGGTTTACCGGGCCTATGGGTAGGTACAAGCAATGAATCCTACCTGAAGGAGGGTTTCCTTACCAAAGATTCGGAAGGGGCAGTACAGCTTAACGGTCACAGGTATAATCATGTATGGCTGGGCAAGCTGTACGGGTGGCAGCGTTTTGATGCAACACCCATGATGCCGGAGACAATAGAGGCATATTACCGGGCCCCTCTGAAACTGTCGCAGTGGGTCTTTATGGAGAGAGGTGTCGGCAGTACTGTAGCATCAAAAAGGGTGGTGCAAAACCTTCAGTCAGAGTACTGGGACAAGATGCACGTTCCGTTCCGCAGCCTGTGTGAAAGTAACATCAACAACTGCGGGGCGATCCGCTACAACCTTCTCGGCTCGTATTCCAACCCTGACGAGTTCCTGTATTCAGGACATTACCTGAGGTCAAAAGGAATTCAGTTTATTGGGGATGTGAACGTTGATATCAATGATGATATGACAGCAGAAGTGACATGGCAAGCCTCCGGAGACTGGGATCTGGACCCGGAAGCCCGGTTGAATGTGGTACTGGCGGGAGAGGGCAGCAAGGATAACAAAGGAGGTCCGGTCAATCAGATACAGGAAGTTCTTGCTTCGGATATCCGGGTTTCGCAGGGAGCTATCACAACCGACCTGAAGAATTACGGCAAAGGAGACTACACCATTACTGTTTCAAAGGAAGGTGACCCCGCAGTAGGGAACAGGGTGTCCTTTGAACTGGATCCCGGCGACTGACTATCCTGCTGACCTGTAGGAGTAAATATTCACCATTAATGTGGATGCTGATATCCATGAGAATTGGTTATATTAGGAGTAATTAAAACAAAATGTCAGAAGGGGGAGTGTCTGGCTTTAAATTCAATTGACAGATGAGCAGGTTCTTTACATGATAATCTGATCATTATGATCATTTAGGACAGGCGTTAGGCATTCCCGGTAAGTTTTATGAAAGACAGGCTGGCCATAAAGATCATTAAGGGAGAAGAACATGCCTTTGAACTGTTCTTCCATCAAACCTATGTACGTTTATGCCAGTTTGCCAATAAATTTCTCAATAGTCCTGAAGAAGCAAGGGAGGTCGTCCAGGAAACTTTTATCACTCTCTGGGAGAACAGGGAGATGATTGATCCGGAAGAATCACTTCTGTCGTACCTGTTTAAAGTCGTTCAGAATAAGTGTATAAACAGGTTACGTCATAAGCATGTGGAGGAGAGATATGTGGAGGTTCTCAGGCTTGTCTATTCCGAACACAATGACATCACTCCTGCGGAATCACTGCTTGCGTTGGAGCTGGATGATGCGATAGGCAAAATAGTTGCCGGATTGCCTCCGCAATGCCGGAAGGTATTCGAGTTAAACAGGTACGATGGCCTTCGCTATCATGAGATAGCAGGAGCCATGGATATATCTGTTAAAACAGTGGAGGCACATATGTCGAAAGCCCTGAGAATACTCAGGGATGAGTTAAAAAACTATTTATAGCATGACCTGCTTATTCAGGGAAAACTCCGGCTCGCAATAACCGGATAGTCCCTGTTAAATCACTTTTTAAAGCAATCTCTCATTTTACCCGGTCAGGGAGTAAGGGTAAAATGCAATCAGGGTGTATTATAACTATACGATGCATATTTTATGAAACAAGAGGATATCAGACGATTAATCGGCGACTTTCTGGCAAATGAGATTACAGACTCCGGGATCGACCAGCTGAAGGAATGGCTTGCCAGTAGTCCTGAGAACAGACATATATTCGACATTGAGAACGAATTGTGGCAGAAGACCAGCTTTAAGAACAGCTCTGCCGGTTTCGATCCGGTATGTGCGTGGAAAGAGGTGAAAGGCCGCATACCGGGAATGTCAGGCAGTAAAGCCGGTACGGTGACTTTGTCGAGGAGGAGTCTGACCCTTCTCGTTGCAGCTGCTTCGATTACCCTGCTAATGGCTATAGGCGGTATTACTTTGTGGATCTCAGGGAAGATGGTCCAGAGAGAGATAATAGCTTCCAATGCTATCATCAGGACTTCTGAAGGGGAGAAGGC
>QKGI01000063.1 GCA_003250475.1 Bacteroidota bacterium
GTCAATGATCTTCATTGTAGCCAATACCTTGGGTTCGTCAGGAATGTTCACTCCACCATCGGTATTTATTATCACAATAGGCAGATTGCTGTCAGTGAGGATCTGCCCGGCCATGGGTATCACCAGGATAAAGGTCAGTATTGACTGTATAACAAGTTGCCTCATTGCTGTCCGGTATGACATTTCAAAAATAGCATTAAAGTTTCAATGCACTCCGGTTGGTTACTATTTAAGGGTCAGGGTGTTCACTGGCAGCGTCAGCAAGCGGATATTGGAACTTTAACATGGTAATTACAGGCAGGCAAGTTGATTTATTTTAAAATCAGGAGAAAACTGGTTAATTAATTATATATTTGTGCACTTATTTCTATCAAATTGGAAATTAACAGGGTCATAGTGTTTAACAGGGTGCGAATTACATCATACAGGAAAGAGGGTGTGATTCTTTCATCTTCAACATCAACCCGCACCATGTCAACTCCCGTTCCGGGAGTAGATGTTACCATATAACCACAGGGCGTTTTATTCGCATAACCGGAGCAACCGGAAGATAGATGTTTTACATGATCTTATAATTTGATTCCTATTATCATGAAAGTTTTAAAATTCGGAGGCACCTCTGTCGGGAGTGCCGCAAGCATAATATCAGTTATTGAAATAATCAGATCCCAGCCCAGTTCTGTGGTGGCCGTATTTTCAGCAATGTCAGGAATTACTGACAGGCTCGGCGATGCAATAGCCCTGGCCTCAGTGCGAAATATGGATTACAGGAATGTCATTGAGGATATCGGGGAAAGGCATCTTTCCGAGGGAAAGAAGCTTCTCAGTACTTCAGATTTTCAGATTTTTTCCGGTCGCATTTCGGCACATTGTGTTAAGCTGAATGAGATACTGGAGGGGATCTTCAGGATAGGAGAGTCGACTGCAAGATCGACTGACATGGTGCTCAGTTTCGGGGAGCTCATGTCTCTTGAATTGATACATTATGCTTTAAATGAGCGTGTGTCGGGTGTGGTTAGGACGGACTCGCGGGAAATGATAATCACCAGACCCTTTAACGGTGTGGAGAGGCTGGACTCAGAAAAGAGCGAAGAGGCAATAAATAAGGTTTTGCCTGAAACCTTTAATGTTGTGGTTACTGCGGGCTATATCGCCACATCAGTCAAAGGCTATCCTTCCACCCTGGGAAGAGGTGGGTCAGACTATACAGCTGCTATTATTGCCGCGGCAGTAAATGCCGAGCTTCTGGAAATATGGACAGATGTAAGCGGAATATACACAGCCAGCCCGGCTATAGCAGAAGATGCTTTCCCGATCTCTGAACTCTCATATGCCGAGGCCCTTGAAATAAGCCATTTCGGCGCTAAGGTAATTTTCCCTCCGACAATACTTCCGGTGATGCAGAAGAATATACCGGTAATTATTAAAAATACTTTCGCTCCTGCAGATCGGGGGACGCTCATCTCCCTCGAGTCCCACAGAAACGGGAGCATAGTAAAGGCTGTCACGGCAATTGACAATATTTGCCTGGTTACCCTGTCAGGCAGCGGCATGGCAGGCGTGGTAGGAATAGCATCGAGATTATTTGCGGCGCTGGCCGGGAGTAATATTAATGTCATCCTTATCACCCAGGCTTCTTCTGAACAGTCGATATGCATAGCGGTTGACCAGCGTGAGGGAGCCCGTGCCCGTGAGGCCATAGAGAATGAGTTTGAATTTGAGATTGAGGCAGGCAGGGTAAAACCGGTACTGCTTGAAGATGATTACTCTATTGTTGCACTTGTCGGAGAGGGGATGAAGTATTCAGTAGGGGTTAGCGGACAGGCATTTTCTGCCCTCGGCAGGAATGGCGTAAATATTCATGCCATGGCCCAGGGTTCCTCCGAGCTCAACATCTCAGTTGTTGTGAAAAGCTGCGATGCCCCCAAAGCTGTCAATGCCATTCACCAGGAGTTTTTCCATTCGGTAAACAGAGTCATAAATATTTTTCTTGTCGGTACCGGGAATGTAGGCTCCGCATTAGTCAGTCAGATGCTGGCAAGGACGGACTATTTTGTCAGTGAATACCAGACCGAGTTCAGGATTGTGGGGATGGCAAACTCCAGGAAGATGGTAATAAGAAGAGAGGGAATCACCGGCCCGGACTGGAAGTCGCTCATTCTTACGAGCAACAGGAGAAGTGACCTGCAGGAATTCACGGAAGAGATGTTTTCACTTAACCTGCCTAATACAATATTTGTTGATAACACATCGAGCAGTGAGGTTGCCGACCTCTACGAAAGAATACTTGGCAGAAGCATTTCCATTGTCACTTCAAATAAACTGGCTGCCTCATCATCATTTGAGAATTTCAGCAGACTGAAAAGGACCGCCATTGCCAGGAGAGTGCATTTCAGGTTCGAGAGTAATGTCGGCGCAGGTCTTCCGGTTATCCAGACCATTGAGAACATGGTAAGAACAGGTGACAGGATTGATCAGATCGACGCCGTTCTTTCCGGTAGTCTTAACTTTATATTCAATAATTTCTGTAACGGAAAGATGTTCAGCGAATCCGTGATGGCCGCAGTCCGTCAGGGATATACCGAACCTGATCCGCTGACAGATCTCAGGGGTGTCGATATCTCAAGGAAGCTGCTTATTCTTGTCCGTGAAGCCGGCTTCCAGCTTGAGGTATCCGACGTAACAATGGAAGATTATCTTCCCGGTCCACTCCCGGATGAGTATGATGCGGAACATTTCGTTCTTCAGATGAAGCAGTACGATGAATACTTCGAACATCAGAGGACCCAGCTAACAGCCAGGAATGAGAGGATCAGGATCATTGCGAGTTACAGGAAAGGGAGGGCATCGATCTTCCCTGTCAGGGTTGGCTCTGACCATCCATTCTATTATCTTGAAGGCAATGACAATATCGTTTCTGTCTTATCAAGGCGGTATTCAGAGCGTCCGTTGATAATAAAAGGTGCCGGTGCCGGAGCAGATGTCACTGCAGCTGGTATCTTTGCAGATATACTATCAATAGTAAATAACTAACCCGATGGAAAAAAGGATAAGGGTAAAGGCTCCGGCATCCGTTTCGAACCTTAATTGCGGCTTTGATGTAATGGGACTTGCCCTGGAAGAGCCATATGACATTATTGAACTTGAGATAACTTCCACCGGAGTTATCGAGATAGAAGATATCAGGGGGTGTGACGACCTTAGCAGGGATCCTGCAAGGAATGTCGTGGGGGCGGTCCTGAACGCTGTCTCTCTTGAAACAGAAGGAAATCCCGGTTTCAGGGTCATACTTGAAAAAGGCATACGGCCGGGAAGTGGTATAGGGTCAAGCGCTGCCAGCTCTGCTGCTGCAGCTTATGCTGCTGATGTGCTGCTTGGCGGCCGGTTCTCAAAGACACAGATGGTGAGATTTGCCATGGAAGGGGAGAGGCTGGCATCAGGCTCCGCCCATGCTGATAACGTAGCGCCTGCACTCTTCGGCGGAATCACTCTTGTACGCAGTTATGACCCTCTTGACATAGTAGAACTCAACGTTCCGGGAGAGCTCTTCTGCGTGGTTGTTCATCCTGAGGTTGAGGTTAAAACATCGGTTGCCCGCGGATTGCTTGACAGGGAGGTGCCGCTGGCAACGGCCGTACGGCAGTGGGGAAACCTGGGCGGACTGGTGGCAGGACTCTACCGTGAGGACTATGATCTTATCGGGCGGTCACTTGAAGATTACATCGTAGAACCCAAAAGGTCGGGCCTCATCCCGTCTTTCAGCGAGATAAAAAAGAGCGCCATGGCCGGAGGGGCGCTGGGCGCAGGCATCTCCGGCTCAGGCCCCTCAGTCTTTGCACTATGCAGGGGAGAGGAGACTGCCGTAAGGATCAGGGAAAACATGAGCAGGGTGATGCTTTCAACGGCAATAGAGTTCGATGCCTACCTTTCTCCGGTCAGCAAAGCCGGTGCACAGTTATGCCAGTAATCCAAAATACAGATAATCATGCGTTTTTTTAATCTGAAGAACCCGGACATCACCACAGGCTTCAGGGATGCCGTCATCCGTGGGTTATCTCCCGATATGGGACTGTTCATGCCGGAGCAGATACCATTGATGGAACCGGACTTTTTCAGACGCCTGCCCAATATGGGTCTGCCTGAAATAGCAATCAGGGTGGGAGAGAAGTATACTGATGAAGATATCCCCCGGACTGAGCTTGAACGTATTTGTGAGGATGCCTTTGATTTCCCGGTTCTGCTCAGTACTATAGATCAGAACAAACAGGCTCTCGAACTCTTTCATGGCCCGACAGCCGCCTTCAAGGATTTTGGCGCCAGGTTCATGGCCGGTTGTTTCAGATACTTCTCAGCACATGACAATACCAGGACAGTAGTGCTGGTAGCTACTTCCGGCGACACCGGTGGAGCAATAGCATCAAGCTTTCTCGGAGTTGAGAATGTAGATGTGATCATACTGTATCCCTCCGGCAAGGTAAGCCTGTTGCAGGAGAATCAGCTTACAACCCTTGGCAGAAACATAACAGCCCTGGAGGTGTCAGGCTCTTTTGATGACTGCCAGGCTATGGTAAAGAGTGCGCTGACAACACTTGATACAAAGGGCAGGATAAGGCTCACCTCTGCCAACTCAATCAACATAGCACGCCTTATACCTCAGATGTTTTACTATTACTATGCCATAGGGCAAGCCGGTGATGGCAAAGTCTTATCCGTTCCCAGCGGTAACTTTGGTAATATCACGGCTGCAGCCATGGCATGGAAATCAGGACTACCCATTCAGCACCTTGTTGCAGCAACCAACATTAACAAAGTGGTACCCGATTACCTCTCTACCGGAGTCTATTCCCCGGCTGCCAGCCTTCAGACAATCGCCAATGCGATGGATGTCGGCAGCCCTAATAACTTTGAAAGGTTCCGGTATGTATTCGGTAACGATCTTAAAAGGATGAGGGGGGAAGTCTCGGGCTACTGGTTTGATGATGATCAGATCAGGCACCATATACATGATGAGTACCGCAGGTCAGGATATATTCTTGACCCTCACGGGGCTGTAGCAAGCATGGGCCTTGACAGTTATCTTGACGAGTACCACGGTGCTGCAGGGATCTTCGTTGAGACGGCCCACCCGGGGAAGTTCACTGACGTGGTGGAACCCCTGACAGGCGTGCCGGTTGAGATGCCCGACAGCCTGAAAGCATCTGTGCAGGGAGAGAAACACTCGGTTCTGTTACAGGCCGGGTACAGCCATCTCAGAGACTATATTACCGACCGGTATTTGTCAGGCTGACCGGTAAGAGCACAGTCAGTTTCTGACAGTTGACTGATACCTGCTATCTGCCCTGCAAGCTCAGGATTTGCGCGTTTCTTCCTTGATTCTCTGGATATGACCCCGGCCCAGTCCTTTGACCTCGCATCCGAGCTGGAAATAGCGTCTTATCCTTTCATCGGTAAGAATTCCAAAGCAGTCGATGATTGCTGCCGGCTGCCCGATACTCTTCACCACCATGTCCGGGTCGAGATTAAGGTAGGCAGCATGTGGGACTGCAAGTACAACTGCTTCGGCACCTCCCAGGGCTTTTTCCAGGTTCTGTTCCACCCTTATCTCCTTCAGCTTCTCCTGGTTACGGAAGAACTGGGCCTTGCTTTGTCCGGCGGCCGGGTAAGTATCCTGCTGTTCAAACTCCCACCAGTGTTCCACATATGGGTCATGTACCCTTATCTCTGCCCCCATCTCAGCAAGCTTACGGATGACGATCTCCGATCCGCTGTAGCGGGTATCTCCTACATCCTCACGGTAAGCAGCCCCTAACACAAGCACATCGGCAGCTGCGATAGGCTTACCCATGTTGCGGAGGGCGTCACGGGTAAGCTGCCCCACATGAAGTCCGCGCGTATCGTTAATATCAATGGCCATAGGGGTGATCCTGAAGATATCGTCCTCGAACCCAAGAATATGTTTATAAGCCCATACGCCCAGCCCGCCGTCTTTCGGAAGGCAGTAACCGCCGATACCCGGACCGGGGAAGATCATGTTGCTGTGTGTAGGCCTCATCTTTATAGCCTTGATCACCTTAACCAGGTCTACACCGTTACGCTCTGCAAAGAGGCTCCACTCATCGAGAAAGGCAAGGATGGTGGCCCGGTAACTGTTTTCAACAATCTTGGCTGTCTCTGATTCAATTGGTCTGTCCATGACGGTGAGAGGAAATTTATCCGTATTGAGAACCTCATTAAGGAACTTCACCACACGTTTTTTTGCCTCTTCGTTTATGCCGCTGCATACCCTCCAGAAGTCGCGGATGCTTGCAACATAGTTACGTCCGGGCATGACCCTCTCATAGCTGTGGGCCAGCAGGGGATCAGTTGCAATACCTCTTTTCCTGAATGTCTTCTTCATGATCGGGTATGCCACCTGCTCGGTGGTTCCCGGGGCAACGGTCGTCTCAATCAGTACCAGTGCCTCCGGGGGGATATGCTCGGCGATAACTGCAAGCGAGGCTTCCAGAGCCGCCATATCCGTCTGGCCTGCACGTACATTGCCAAGCTCCTCCTTGATATAATCACACTGGACATCAACCACAACCACGTCAGCCAGTTTCAGCACATCATAGGTGTATGTGGCTATAAGAGTCTTCTTTTCGTTCACGCAGCGGGCTATCATCGGGTCTACCTCCGGATCCTCGGCCTTAACGGGAGAAACGCCCCTGTTAAGCATGGGTATCTTCCAGAAACTGCGGGCACTGGGCCGTTGCATTCCTATGACGAACTTTGACGACTTGCCGCTTTTGTCGGTGGTATCGGCTACAATGGCAGCCATGACCGCCCCTACGAAGCCTACACCCATGACCACTACTATCTCACGACCCATGGCACGCTCCGCGTTAACACGTTTCTTAATAGACTCAAACTCAGATTTATAATCCTCGGGTTTCGGTAATGGGAACTTTTCCCCACCAGGACTGACAGAATATTTTTCACTCATCGGTTCAGTATTTTTTTTTACGGATATCAGAATAGTATAAAACTACAAAAAAATAATCAGTACAACAGCCTGAGATGAAATGTCCGAATTATTGGCAGCCATATGCTAAACGGTTGCAGGTAACACCTGGTATTAGAATAAGAATGAGATTCATGTTAAACATATGACCGGATCCAGATAAGGAAGTCGAGGCCCTTCCTGTTGATGTCTCCTTCCGGGGAAACAAACTGATACATGGCCTGAATGATGGAAATTATACCAGGCAGCTTTGCGGTCAGGTGAGGCTGAAGATGGTATTCCCTTTACTGTCAAAGAGGACAAGCCTGTCAATCGAACCTGTCCCAAGAAATGTAAAATTAAATCCACATACCGGCTCCAGAGGTTCTTTATAGGTGAAGCTGACGGCCTCTTTCCCGTTAATGAAGACATTTACGTGCCGGTCAGAGTTCTCTATCCTGATGTCACTCCAGGAATATACATCGGTTGTAAGTGAGGAGAGGTCATTTGTATTTCCTTCAAGGAAAGAGTCGCTGAAGTTAATCGACTGGTCCTGTTCAATCCCCTGCGAGGAGAACGGGATAAACTCCATACCTTCCCTGGTCATGAGGGAAATATAGAAATAGGGATAGGGGTAGTTAAATATACTGTCAGCTTTAACCCTGGCTTCAAGGACAAAGTTATCATAATCCATTTCGAACGGCTCTGCCACGTAATAATAGAGTGTGTACAGGTTGCCGTCAACAGCAATACCATTTGACGCAAGGTCTTCCCCGGTGAGGCATATTTTCCCGTTGTCAGAGATATCTCCGGAACTGAAATAATGCTCTATAGTAGAGCCTTTCATACGGTTGTAGTTATAAACGGAGGCGATCCATCCGTCAGTTTTGATGAGTACCTCAGCAGAGTCAACCTCCCTGTTGCCATAAAACAGGGTGGCAGTAAAGAGTCCGGGGATAGGATATTGATACCTTACCTCACGCTGATGAGGTCTTACCGCGATACTTTTCTGGTATCTGCGTGACGGAACCAGGAAAAGGCTGTCCTTCACTTTTCCTCTGGTTGTGATACGAAAAACTGCCTGGGAGGGGACTGAATCACATGTTATCTCATGTGGCGCGATTGAAAATGAGGGTTCCTTTAACCGGTAAATAAAAAAGATTATCAGCGGTATCACCAGGAGTATGATTATTACCGTAATCAGCCGGCTGATGCGGAACTGCCTGGCTGATGACAGATTGAGCCTCTCTGCCGGGTTTACTACATGGTCTTCACTGTCATCAGTCTCGATCCTGAACGCATACCAGTTGTCATATCCGGCATATTGTGCCAGGGCATCAAGAGTTGAAGGATGAGGCGTTCCTGAATAATCCTTGTGCCATAGCCGCTTGAGTGTTGAAAGGCTCAGGTGGATCCTGGTCTCCTTATAGATCAGATCGATAAGGCTTGCAAAATCTCTCTGTTTCCATGAGCCGGGAGGTCCTAGCCTGGACTTTTCTCCTATGAGGATTCTGAGCCGGTTTAAGGAGCTGGAATAATGGTTGTCACTATTGCTTTTTACCATGGCATGGATTTCGGGTCACTAATTTATAAAAGTTTTATAACCCTCAAAACATAGTAATCGGTAATAAAAGAAGAGATTACTGCTATTCGTTAGCTGTTGCAGGCTCCATCCTGTTCATGGCCTGTCAGGTATAAGAGTACTTTCTGAATGTTGTAGGATACTTTACCTTTACTCCTCACCCTTCATTTAATGAAAACGCTTGAAGGAGGATAAACAGGAGACCTGCATTCTTTCGAGGGATGAAACCCGGCGGGAACCCCGGTCATTCATATCTTAAATTCTTCACCGGATTTGCGGAAGCCTCCCTGAATACTATCAGGAACACGGTCAGCAGGGTAAGAAGGAGCAGCAATATCAGCGGCACCAGGAACATATACAGGTTCAGGATAATGTGATCGGCAAAAGTACCAAGCCATTTTGAGATAAGGTACCAGCTCAGGGGAATGGCTATTAATGAAGATAAGAGTACCAGTGAGATGAATCTTCCTGAAAAGAGCCTTATTATTCCGGATGCTGTTCCGCCAAGAGTCTTGCGAATGCTTATGACCTGTTTCTGTTGATCCACGACATATGAGGTCAGTCCGATAACACCCAGGATGGTTATCAGAACAGAGATGACGGAAAAGATGATGAAGAGTGCTCCCATAGATCTTTCCTTTGCAAACTGTTCAGTATAATATTCATCAGCAAAGAAGTAGTCGAATGAGTTGCCCGGGAAAAATTTCAGGTACAGATCTTTTACACCGGCGATGAGGTTGGTGATATTTTCAGTCTGATACCTGATGATAACGTTTCCCATGAGGTTCCTTCCTTCCGGCATAAACCTTATCAGGGTAGGCTCAGGTTCATATCTGGCGGACCTCTGTCTGAAGTCCTCCACCACGCCGATGATATGATATATCTCTCCCCAGTAATCCACTTTCTGATCGATTGCCTGCCATGGGGAATCAAATCCCATCCATGATGCCGCCTTACGGTTCAGGATAAGGGCCATGCTGTCGCTCGGAAACTCGGTGGAGAAGTTACGGCCGGCAAGAAACTTTATTTCATACAGATCGGCATAGTTGTAATCGACACCAATGATTTGATAGTTCTTGCTCTGGTCAGAGCCATACCTGAAGATACCTCCGGCATCCCAGTATAACTGCCGGCCGGGCACTTCAGTTGCCATGGCAGTCGCAGTAACGCCGGTGATCTTACGTAGTTCGCTGACAAAAGCTTCTGACGTTGATTTATAACTGGCAGGCCTGATTCTTGGTGCCTTAACGGTTATTACACTGTCAAGATTGAGTCCTGTTTCTGTCCTCGTCAGGAAAATATATTGCATCCACACTGCCACTGTTGATGAGATGATCACCAGTGCTATCCCGTTCTGAATAACAACCAGGAATTTTCTTACAAGCTGATTTATTGCAGAAGCAGACTGCTTCCCTTTCAGGACTGACGAAGTTTTGACAGAAGAGATCGCCAGCACCGGATATAGCCCGGCGACAACTATCCCTCCTGCGAATATTGCCAGGAGGCATCCGATGATAAACGGATCATGAAGGATGCCATGGTATGAAATGCCTGTTAAATCGCCCAGGTAAGGGGAAAGAATTGCAATCAGCACGACAGATATTATCAGGGCAATAATATTAAGAAGCATTGTCTCGGTCAGAAGCTCGGAGATTATAACACCTCGTTCCGCGCCGTGAATCTTTCTCAGGCCGGTCTCAGCCATCTTTCGCGTCAGTTCTGCCGTGGAGAGCACAATATAATTAACCCAGGCAATTGCTATGATAAAGAGAGCTATGATAAGCATTGCTGTCACCCTGTTGCTGTCACCGTTTATTTCGGGCTCCTGCATGTAGCCGGGACCGAGATGGATATCACCCAGTGGCTGGAGCGGCAGGGTCATCGTGAGCTTGTAATATCTGAGTGCCTCTCCGAACTCATCTTCAACAAGCTGTGTCAGTCGTCTTTCTGTAGCCTGTATATCTGTCCCGGGATGGAATATCACGTATGTAAAGACCCCTGTATGTCCCCATGCCTCCTCAAAATCAGGCCCGTAGATAATCTTTACGTCAGGCCAGGAGGCGATAAAGTCGAATTTCAGATGTGAGTTGTCAGGCGGATCCTCCATTATTCCTGCAATGGTAAAGCTCCACTTGCCGTCAAGCCTGAGGATCTTACCCACCGGGTCGCTATCGCCGAAATATTTCCCGGCCATACTTCGTGTAAGGAAAATCCTGCCCTGCTCCCCCAGGTCCGTGCCAGGATCTCCTGATAAAACAGGAAAGTCGAATATGCCGGTAAGCTCAGGTTCCGCGAAGAATATTCTTTCTTCATAAAAGGCAACATCCTGAAATGCCAGTGTGCCCTTATATCTGAGTACCCTTGCCACCTTATCCGCTTCAGGAAAATTACTTCTGAGCCTGGCGCCTACCGGAGGTGCCGTGGAGGCAAAACTGACAGTCTCTCCCGTTTCACTCACCCTCTCCACCCTTACCCTGTAAATATCATCGAACCTGTTGTTGAATCTGTCAAAGCTCTTCTCATACTTCACATAGTAGAGCATTAGTATTGATGTGGTGATTCCCGTTACCAGGCCAATAATATTAATTGAAGTAAATAACCGGTGTTTTATCAGCCTCCTGGAGGCTAACTTTAGGTTGCTGTACATGCGATACCTGTTATTTGTAGTTGATAGTAAACAAAAGTAGGAAGTTAGACCGATAAGAGGGAGGGTACGGGAAGTTTTTTAGCATTTATATTCAGCTCAGGGCCGGTTATTGCATGTTATATATTTTATGACCTGATATTGAACCGGATATGAACGGGTTATTTAGCAGCAATGTATTACTTGCGCCTTCAGAATTTATATCCCGGTAACCCAGGCCATAACGTGTGTTTATTACCTTTAAGAATCATGAATATCAGATCATTGGTTACATCTGTTCTGCTACTGGCTCTTCCATACAGGATCCTGGCCCAGGACGCGGGTGAGGCCATCGCCGGTGTAGTGAAAGAGATAAGGATCGATTCTATCGAGAGTACGATCAGGTCTCTTCAGGGTTTTGGATCCAGGTTCCTGCTTAATCCCAACCGGAAAGATATCGCGCTGTTCCTTGAGGACAAATTCAGCTCTTATGGCTTTGACAATATCAGGATAGATTCTTTTGAGAGTCACATCGTACATGCCAGCGGTCTCGATACTGTTGTAACCCAGTATAATGTCGTTGCCACCCTGCCAGGAACAGGCTCCGGTGACGGGATCATAGTCTACGGGGCCCATTATGATAGCTATTCAACGGATACCGATCCTCTTGTTTCTGCACCGGGAGCAGATGACAATGCTTCAGGGACGGCCGCGGTTATTGAAACAGCCCGCGTGATAAAGGCTTCCGGCATGAGCTTTTCTGAAACAGTTGAGTTTGTCCTGTTTGCTTCCGAAGAATATATGCTCTCTGCAAAATCAGGTTCCGAATATTATGCAGAGCAGGTGGTAGCGAAAGGAGACAGGATAGTCTTAATGATCAACAATGATATGATATCATATAATGATGGTTTGAACACTATCTGTATCTCTGACTACCCCGAGTGCAGCTATGCAACGAGGCTGGCAACAGATGCCTGCATGAAATATACAAACCTTCGTTTCAAGCTCTGGCCTTCAGACTGGCCTCCTTTTGCCGATGTTGAGCCATTTCATAAACTTGGTGCACAGTGTGTTTATATTGAAGAGAAATACTTTAATCCTTACTATCATACTTCAAATGATTTAACTGATTATATCGACTTCGGATATTGCTGTGAAGTGGCAAGGCTGTCATGCGGATTGCTGCTGACGCAGGCTCTGACCTCCGGTATTGAGGATACTAAGTACAATCCGGTCCGGGCTTTCCCCAATCCTTCACGTGATATGTTCACTGTCCAATTGCCCGATAATATAAAAATAGTAAGGGTATTCATTTATGATATTTCAGGTACCCTGATCTCTGCATCAACAGACCTTGAAACGGTAAAAGTTGATGCTTCCGGGCTGAATCCCGGACTTTATATTTTAAGAACTGAGACTACCGGGGGTATTTACTATACCAAACTGGTCAAAAGCAGGTAACGGACGATACGCTGTAACGTCAGGGAGAATGAGCTCGATTTTTCCGGAGTAAGGAATACCGCAGGGTCATAACAGGCTTCTTTAAAACTATTCAGGTTGATATTGAAGCTGAGAAGCAATCTGTTCTGATCTTAATGATGAAATCACTATTTTTCACATAGAAAATAAAACAGCTATGGAAATGAAAAATGGAAAAATAATGATTGGATCATTTTGCCTGGTGTTTCTGCTGGTCATGGGCTGTAATCAGGAACAGAAGAAGGTCACTGTGCAAATTACTGGTTTGAACGATACAGACCTGGTTGAACAGGTTATCCGCAATGTTTTTGCATGGGCTGAGAATAAAGACTTCGACCTGTTCTACGGCAGCCTGGCCAATGATTCGGATTTCATCAGTGTCACACCTTATGAAAGGGTTAAGTTCGGCTTTTCTGCCGTAAGAGAAGATTCTGCCTTCTGGGCTGATCCGGCATTCAAAGCTGTAGGTTATGATATCAGTGACCTCAGGATCAGGTTTTCCGGTGATAAAACTGTGGCATGGTTCTATTGTGTGTTGAATGATTTCAACACGTTGAACGATGAGCCTGCCAACTGGTTAAATGCAAGATGGACCGGTGTGCTGGAGAAGAGAAACGGGCAATGGGTGGTAGTGCAGCAGCATTTTTCATGGGCACGGTGAATTAACGTCTCCGGCAGTGGTGGCAGGTGATATATATTCTTACCGTGATCCTGTTCCTGTATGTTTTGTAACTTTGAGACAGGCAAGTTTGATGACTATTTGCGGAATATTGTAAGACAGTGTTTTATGTAGCTATTCTAAAAGGTGATCAGTATGAAAAACATCGTTGTATTATTCTTAACGGCAGGGCTGCTGATTTTAGCGGCCTGCAACAGGGAGAAGAAATCCGAGCGCTTTTTGCTCCTGACAGAAAACATATGGGCCAGCGATAGTCTTCTGGCCAATGGTGTGGATGCAAGCGGCCCGGGCCAGACGCTTGAATTGTTCAAGGGCGATGCCAGGTTCAATGTAGATGGCACCGGAACGTTCGGCCAGTATGCCGGTACATGGATGTTTGCTGACAATGAAACAAACCTTGTGATTTCCTCACCTGACCTGCCGGTAACGATCTCAACCCTTATTGTGGAGCTGACATCCCTGTCACTGAAAGTAACTTTTACCTATCCGGGTGTGAACCCTCTTGAGATCAGGATGACGTTTAAGTCGAAATGATGCGTCGCCTGGTTTTCCTTCTTTTCACGGTCTTCCTGCTCCAGGTGTCTGTCTCTGCGCAGACAGTCATTACCGGCGTTGTTACTGACAGGCAGACTTACGGGCCTCTCCCGGGTGTATATGTCATCTTTGGAAAAGGACTCGGCACAAGTACTGACGAACAGGGACTGTTTTCTTTTACCACCACTGCTGCAACCATCTCTGTCGAATTCAAATACATAGGCTACAAATCGCAGGTAGAGTCATTAAATACTGAAGGCTTTGATACGCTAAGGGTTGCAATTGTTATGGAACCCGAGGCCCAGTTTATAGATCAGATCGTTGTGAGCGCTGACAGGATGGAGCAGCGGAGGTCGGAGCTGACAGTCTCCATGGATGTGATAAAGCCGGACTTTCTGTTTCGTACTCACATCACCGACGCCCAGGAACTGATCACAAAAACACCGGGAATAGAGGTCCTTGATGGCCAGGCTTCGATCAGGGGTGGCAGCGGATTCAGCTATGGCGTCGGAAGCCGGGTACTGGCACTCGTTGACGGATTGCCAATGATGTCGGCTGACGCGGGTGACATCAAATGGCATTTTCTGCCGCTGGAGAGCCTGTCACAGGTCGAGATAATCAAGGGTGCATCGTCGGTTCTCTATGGCTCTTCGGCATTGAACGGGGTGATTAATTTCAGGACTGCTGACGCATCAAATATTCCCGTGACACAGTTTTTTACCGAAGCAGGGGTTTTTGGCTCTCCGCATAACAGGGACTGGAAGTGGTGGGACAGCCCGAGAATGTTTGGCAGTTTTTCATTTTCTCATCTTCAGAAATATGGAAAAACGGATATAGGCATCGGGGTTAATCTCTCATCAGACGCCGGCTACAGGAAGTATAACGATGAAACAATGGGCAGGGTCAGTCTCAGGCTGAAGCATCACAGCAGCAGGGTGGAGGGACTGAAATACGGATTGAATATCAGCGGAGGGCAGACGAATAAGGCTGACTTTATATTATGGGAGGATGCCACCACCGGAGCACTTAAACAGGATACCTCATCTGTTTCGCGCCTCAACGGCAGCTTCTTTTCTGCTGACCCGTTTATCTCCCTGAATAAAAACGGCAGGGTGAAACACGATATTCGGATGCGGCTCCAGGCCGGAGCCAACAGGTTTCCCGTCAGGACTGAAAATAACGCCGGCTCTTTTTCGGTCTATGGAGAGTACCAGCTATGGTACAAAATCTCAGACCTCATGAGTATAACAACCGGAATCTCAGAGAAATGGGGTAATGTAACATCCAATTTCTTCGGTGACCACAGAGGGCTCAATGTTGCAGGCTTTGCACAGGTCGAAGTCAGGCCTGTCAGCAGCCTTAAGCTTACCGGAGGGGTGCGGGTGGAGCACAATTCTCTTGACGGTGACCCTGACAGGCTGGTGCCTGTCTTCAGGACAGGCCTCAACTGGCATGCCGCAGGGTACACATTTATCAGGGCATCGTTCGGTCAGGGGTATCGTTATCCTTCAATAGCGGAGAAATACGCCACGACTACACTCGGTTCCGTACGAATATTCCCAAATCCTTTTGTGGAGGCTGAA
>QKGI01000046.1 GCA_003250475.1 Bacteroidota bacterium
AGTGAGGCATCAGAATTGAATTCATGTATCATCAAACCGTCATTCTCCCCGAAAGTCCTTATCAATCCGCTTGAGGGGTTAATCACTGAAATGCCGTTATTTGTTGATACCCATATGTTGCCGGATGAGTCACTCAAAAGGCTGTAGGTGGTGTTGTTGGAAAGACCCGCAGCTGTGGTATAAAAGGTCTTTTCTCCTGTAGCCATATCAAGACGGCAAACGCCTTTTCCGAGGGTTGCCAGCCATAGGATACTGTCACTGCCTATGCAAATGTCTTCAATGTTTGTTGTACCCCTGGCAATACGTATAAACTCATGCGTACCTTCGACAAGATCATATCTGAGAAGATAGCTGTGACTGCAGCCGGCCCAGAGAATATTGTCCTGCTTCCGCAGGGTGAATATGTTGATGCTGTCTCCGATATCGCACAATCTTGTCACCTGCCGGTTTGCAGGATCATAACGGATCAGGTCATTGTCTCCAATAATTATCCTGTTTTCATCATCATAACAAATAGTATGGACCATCCTGCCGGGATGGTGCTCTTCCATTGTATGTGTGGTCAGGTTGTAGTGCAGAAGCAGGTCGAAGAAATAACCGATCCAGACACCATTCGTGTCCGGCAGGAAGGCCCTCGGATGCCACAGCCTGGCCATCTCCTCGTCGCTCAGCGTATTTATCTTCTCGGCAACACCGCTTCGGTTGATTCTGATGAGGTAATTCCTGTCTCTGGCAGCTATCCACAGGCCTCCTGCATCGTCAACAATGAGCCCGAAAACATTAAGTTCACTATTTCGGACAGGAAAAGGGTTAATATGTCTGAACTCATCAGGAATGAAAATGATTTTCATTAAACCTGCCGGATTGCCTCCCTTGCTTTGATGGCTCAACCAGAGCATGCCTGTGTCGGACCAGAAAAACTCCGTCGGGAGGTTGCATATCTCCCCGGGAATATTTATTACGGAACCGGTCTCCGGGAATATCACATTAAGACCGGTATCATGGTTATAAAACAGAGCCGGAAGGCTGTCGTTCAATAAAAAAGCCGGCAATGCTCCTTCATGCTCCCTGAAAAGGGAATTCCGGCTGTCATATTTGAAAAGCCCGGATAGTGCCGCCAGCCAGAGGTTCCCCTCAGAATCATGAATGATACTTCCTGCTCCGGCATTACCAAAGAAAGTGCCTATTCTTCCGGGCAGTCTCTCCAGCCTGTTTCTGCTTATTATCTCAGCCTGTCGCATACTGCCGTTACTGTCTCCGGTGAGACTGACTTCAAGAACATCCGCCCCCAAAAGCCATAGCCTATCTTCCCCGTCAAAGAGAATCCTGTACTGGCCAAAATGAAAGTTGGGAAGCGTTTCCTCCATGGCTTTCAACGGATAACTAACCATTTCCCTTTTAACAGGGTTATATATGAGTACCTCCTTTTCCAGAACAAAATATATCTCGCCTGCAGGATTCCCGGCAAAACATATCAGGTCCGCCAGCGGGTGTCCGTTGATGCTGCTTATCACCCTGAATTCTTCCGTTGCACGGTCAAAGATGCATAGTATGCCGTTATCTGTTGTCAGCCACAGGTCATCACAGGCATCTATCATGATGAAGTTTACGGAGAAGTAGGGTATCGATGTACTGTCTGCCGGGTCATGATAGTAACTCACGAATTCGGATCCGTCATAGCGTGTCAGGCCGTCCCATGTTGCCATCCAGATAAAACCGCTGCTGTCGGCTGTGATGGTCCTTACATGGTTGTGTCCTATGCCGTCTTTTGAGTTATAATTGGTTACAACAAACGACTGACTGCTGACGGGCAGAGAAGACAGAAGAGTCAGGATTACGGCATAAAAAAACCGTCCGTGATAATATTTCATGTCCGGGCGCTGGTTTAAAAGTCAGTTGAACAAAAATAGAAAAAACAGCAATAACAACTTACTGGTAAAGAGTTTAATATTAAAAAGAATCAACAGGCTGTCAGTGATTGCCATGAATTGTTATTTTTGTTCCCGGGCATATTATGGAATTTAAACTTACATCGGATTTTACACCTACGGGAGACCAGCCGGAAGCCATCCGCCAGCTTACCGAAGGCTTTCGGCAGGGGATGCCTTTCCAGACACTCCTGGGTGTTACCGGCTCCGGAAAAACATTCACCATTGCAAATGTCATAGAACAGCTGAAGAGGCCTGTGCTGGTACTCAGTCACAACAAGACTCTTGCGGCGCAGCTTTATGGTGAGTTCAAACAGTTTTTTCCTGAGAATGCCGTGGAATATTTTGTCTCTTATTATGACTACTATCAGCCTGAGGCTTACATGCCGGTGACAGATACATATATTGAAAAAGATCTGGCTATCAATGATGAGCTTGAAAAGCTGCGCCTCAGCGCCACCTCCTCACTTCTCTCAGGCAGAAGGGATGTCATAGTTGTTTCATCTGTATCATGTCTTTTCGGTATCGGCAACCCGGATGACTTCAGATCCAATACCGTGCATGTCATCCGGGGTGCAAAGGTAAGCCGCACCACGTTGCTCAGAAAACTGGTGGACAGCCTGTATGCGCGCAACGAGGTGGAATTTACCCATGGAACTTTCAGGGTCAGGGGCGATACCGTAGATGTCTTTCCGGCATATGCTGACCTTGCCCTCCGGATAATATTCTTCGGTGATGAGATAGAGGAGGTGTCAACCTTCGATCCGTTAAGCGGACAGCACCGGGATGACCTTACAGAATATGTGATCTACCCGGCCAATCTTTTTGTCACGACAAGGGAGCGCATTAATGTTGCTGTAGGTCAGATTCAGGATGATATGGTACTGCAGGCCAGGCACTTCCGTGATACAGGCCGGCCTGAAGAGGCTAAACGGATAGAACAAAGGGTTCAGTACGATCTGGAGATGATCAAGGAGCTTGGTTATTGCAGCGGCATTGAGAACTACTCCCGGTATTTTGACGGGAGAGCACCGGGAACCAGACCTTTCTGCCTCCTGGACTGCTTCCCGAAGGATTTCATAACAGTCATAGATGAGAGCCATGTTACCATCCCCCAGGTACGTGCCATGTATGGCGGCGACCATTCACGCAAACAGACACTTGTTGACTTTGGATTCCGTCTGCCTGCCGCCCTCGATAACAGGCCGCTGAGGCTGGAAGAGTTCGAGGCGCTGACAGGACAGACGATATATATGAGTGCCACTCCTGCAGAATATGAGCTGGAGAAAAGCGAGGGTGTCTTCGTTGACCAGGTCATTAGGCCGACGGGGCTTCTTGACCCGCCGGTGGAGGTGAGACCCAGCCGTAACCAGGTGGACGACCTTATGGAAGAGATACGGCATCGATCGGCAAAAGGGGAGAGGGTCCTGGTAACAACCATGACAAAGCGGATGGCTGAAGAACTGAATACCTACCTCACAAGGTTCGGTATCAAATGCCGTTATATCCACTCTGACGTTGATACCCTTGAGAGGGTCGAGATACTGGAAGGATTGCGGTCAGGGGTGTTTGACGTATTGGTGGGCGTTAACCTGCTGCGCGAGGGCCTTGATCTGCCGGAGGTATCGCTGGTGGCTATCCTGGATGCCGACAAGGAGGGATTCCTCAGATCAGGAAGAGCACTGACACAGACCGCCGGAAGAGCCGCACGAAATCTCAACGGCCTGGTGGTAATGTACGCCGACAGGATCACCGGCGCCATGAAGGAAACGATAGAGGAGACCGACCGGAGAAGGGCAAAGCAGATGAAGTACAACGAGGAGATGGGAATAACTCCGAGACAGATATACAAGAAGGGAGGCAGGATGCTCCAGGGCCTCAGCCGCAAAGGGGTGGAGATGAAACCATACACCGGTCCCGGGGAAGCAGATATTGCAGCCGATCCGGTGGTAAAGTATATGTCACGGGAACAACTTGAGAAGGCGATCGAAAAAACACGCAAGGCAATGGAGAAAGCAGCTTCGGTACTTGATTTCATTGAGGCTGCACGACTGCGGGATGAGATTGAAGGGATGCGTAGGATGATACAGGGCAGGTAGTGCCCGGGAGGCTGTTTCTGCCTTCATTATCAGACCGGCCGTGAACAGTGATA
>QKGI01000023.1 GCA_003250475.1 Bacteroidota bacterium
TAATGGACGAACCGGCATCATCGCTGGATGCCGATTCCGAGTATGAGATATTTTCGGATCTGGACAGGATAACTGACGGACGGACATGCATTTTCATAAGCCACCGTCTTTCCAATACCAGGGATGCTGACAGGATCATTGTACTTGACTCCGGAAGAGTTGCCGAAACAGGGACACATGATGAGCTGATGGCTGCCGGAGGCAGATACAGTGTGATGTTCACCAGGCAGAAATCGATGTACAGATGACAGCAGACTCCGGTGACCTGGCAAAAGCCGTGCGGCTTATTCTTCTCCTTACCAGGGTTGAATTTCGTGACGATGAAAAGCAGCGTATTACTGCCGAAGCCAATAGTTTCTCCGGATGGAAGCTGTTCACTGCACTTGCTGTGAGGCATGGTGTGGCAGCCCTTGTCTGGCAGAATATCTGTGATCTGTCGCTTGACAGCCTTGTGCCTGAGACCGAGAGCATACTATTGGAGGGACTGAGAATCAAGTCGATAGCCAGGGTAGCCTATATCTCGGATGTGGCTGCCAATGTGGTCAGGGTGCTTGAGGATGAAGGAATAAGAGTCGTGCTGCTAAAGGGACTGGCCCTGGAGAATATGATCTACGGCTCAAGGGGACTGAGGCAGATGAGTGATGCCGATCTCCTTGTTGCGCCGGGAAACGCCCTGAGGGCAAGAGAGATACTTCTCAGGGAGGGTTTTGTCTCCAGGCCCATGAAATCATCTTTGTACAGGCATATTGTCCTTGACCTGGGTAACCACCTTCCTGAACTGCACAGGGGGGGAGTATCGGTCGACCTGCATTTCAGGCTCTTCGGCAGTGGACCGGAAGGATATGTTAACAGGGCTGTTGAGGAGTCTGTGGAGATAAACGTGAGAGATGCCACTTTTCATGTGCCGGCACCTCTGACATTGTTCCTGGGGCTGGTAAGTCATATCCGGAAACACGAGGTGAAGGGAGAGTTCCAGCTAAGGCTCTGGACTGACATATACCTGCTTCTCGGGAAATACGGAGATCAGATACTCACCGATGCCCTGCCGGCCGAAGCCGGGCAGGCGGGTATAGAGAGTGAAGTGCGGGTGGTTCTGACAATTATGGAACAGGTCTGGGGGGTGAAGATCCCGCCGGGGTCAGGAGCACTCCAGGGAAGCAGGGAGGAGGAAAGAGCCTCCAGGTTCATGCATGACCTGATGTACCCCGAGTCGGTAATCCCGGTAAGCCAGCGTGAGATGTTCACATCGAACTTCCGGTCATTGAACGGGTACAGGAAGAAGCTGATCTTCATCCTGGGCGACCTGTTTCCCTCTGTTGAATTCATGAAACAGAGGTACGGGTGCAGATCGGCCTTCACGGCAATATTCTTCTATCCTCACAGGCTGGGGAAGCTGGCATGGATTTTAGGTATCAGTGCCGGCAAGGGCCAGGACGATTGACAATAAAATAAAATATTTACTAAATTTCTGTAGATTTTCTTGGCCATTTTAAAGCTTTTTATCTAATTTTACATCAGTCAAATTTTTATTTTAGTCAGTGTCTTGCATGGGTTTCTTTAGAGATGGGTTAGAAAACGGTAAAATGGGAACTTTCTGTCTGTAATTCTTATCTGAATAAATACCAGCAGGAAACGACGCATCAGAAGTGGAGTCTCGCTGCATGATCCGTCGCTTAGTGTGAAAGCGGCTGCATTCCCCACAGCTGCGCTGCCCCGGATAGCACTGGTCCGGGGCAGTTTTATGCTGTTCCTTTCCGCAGCGTTATCTCAAAAGCATTACTTTTGCATAAAGAGCCTGTAAGATGAAAAGTACACTTTACCTGTATAATACCCTCACCCGCCGGAAAGAGATGTTTGAGCCGATGGCTCCTCCGTTTGCCGGCATGTATGTATGCGGCCCCACGGTCTACAGCGAGGCTCACCTGGGGCATGCCCGGCCGGCTGTCACCTTTGATGTGCTTTACAGGTACCTGGTTCACCTGGGATATAATGTACGCTATGTCCGCAACATAACAGATGTAGGCCACCTCGAGAATGAAGCGGAAGACTCGGGTGAGGATAAGATAAGCAGGAAGGCAAGGCAGGAGCATCTTGAGCCTATGGAGATAGTACAGAAGTACATGAACAGCTTTCATGCCGCGATGGAGAAACTGAACACACTCCCTCCTTCCATTGAGCCACGTGCCACGGGCCACATCATAGAGCAGCAGCAGCTGATAGAGACCCTTATTAAAAAGGGTTATGCTTACGAATCCAACGGTTCTGTTTATTTCGATGTTGAGAAGTATGACAGCGCTTATCCCTACGGTATCCTTTCGGGAAGGGTCCTTGAGGATATGCGTGCCAACAGCCGGGCCCTGGAGGGGCAGGATGAGAAGAGGGGACAGTTCGATTTCGCCCTGTGGAAGAAAGCCTCTCCCGGTCATATTATGCGCTGGCCCTCGAAATGGAGCGAGGGCTTTCCCGGCTGGCATCTCGAATGCTCGGTGATGAGCACCAAATACCTTGGCGATACCTTTGACATACATGGCGGAGGGATGGATCTTATCTTCCCGCATCATGAATGCGAGATAGCCCAGAGCACGGCATCGCAGGGACATCCTCCGGTAAAGTACTGGGTACATAATAACATGGTGACCATCAATGGCCAGAAAATGGCCAGGTCGCTGGGTAACTTCATCACCCTTGAGGAGATGTTTGCCGGATCTCATGAGCTGCTGCTAAGGGCTTATTCACCCATGACCATCCGTTTCTTTATGCTCCAGGCACATTACCGCAGCACGCTCGACTTCAGCAACGAGGCATTGCTGGCTGCTTCGCTCGGGCTGCAGAAGCTGATGACTGCAGGGAAGACCCTTGCCGGTCTGAAACCCTCCGGCAGCTCTACAGTTGACACAGGCTCTATTGCCGGCAGGTGCTATGAAGCCATGAGTGACGACCTGAACACGCCGGTAGCCATAGCTCACCTCTTTGATGCAGTGCGTATCGTCAATCTTGTCAACGACGGCAAGGAGCAGCTGGCGGAGGAAGACCTTATTTCTCTCAGGGAGCTCTTCAGAATATTCATCCACGACATCTTCGGCCTGAAAGAGGAGGAGTCTGCGGGTAACGACAGGCTCGCAGGTGTGCTTACACTGTTGCTTGACATGCGCCAGGAGGCCAAAGCCAGGAAAGAGTGGAGTGTCTCGGATCGCATACGTGACAGGCTCAGTGAGCTCGGTATTACGGTGAAGGACCGCAAAGACGGCTATGACTGGGAGTTAACGGCCTGACAGTGATGTCATACAGATCGGAGATAATCAGGATAGGTAGTCTCAGTATGGGGGGTGACCTCCCTGTACGTATCCAGAGCATGACAAACACCAGCACCCTCGACACCGGGGCCAGTGTGAGCCAGTGCATACGTATCATAGAGGCGGGAGGTGAACTGGTAAGACTGACAGCCCAGGGCGTCAGTGAGGCTGAGAACCTGGTGAACATAAAGAGGGAGATACGCAAGGCCGGCTTTGAGACACCATTATGTGCCGATATTCACTTCAATCCTGCCGCCGCCGAGGTTGCCGCACGGATAGTCGAAAAGGTCCGTATCAATCCCGGCAACTATGCCGACAGGAGAGCTTCTTTCATCAGGCAGGATCTCTCCGCCGGTGAGTACAGGGCTGAGCTGGAGCGCATCAGAGACCGCCTGCTGCCCCTGATACGCATATGCAGGGAGTACGGCACTGCCGTCCGCATAGGAGTGAACCACGGTTCGCTGTCAGACCGTATCATGACACGCTACGGCAACACCCCGGAGGGAATGGCGGTGTCGGCAGTAGAGTTCCTTGAGATTTTCACGGGTGAGGGATTCCGCAACCTGGTTGTCTCAATGAAGTCTTCCGACACACGTGTCATGGTTGAGGCGAACCGTATCCTGGTAAGGATGATGGCAGATCATGACATGCATTTCCCCGTGCATCTTGGCATCACCGAGGCCGGGGAGGGTGAGGATGGAAGGATCATCTCGGCTACCGGCTCTGGCACACTCCTGGCAGAGGGTATCGGTGACACTCTCAGGGTCTCTCTCTCTGAGGCACCGGAGAGAGAGATACCCGTCGCCAGGGAGATCATCAGGGCTGTTGCCGGGCCGGCCGGCAGGGTGCAGAGACCCTCTCCAGCCCTGCCCTTCAGGAGCGCCGGGGAGCATTACCTGCCACAGGTGTTTACGGAGAGGGATGGTCGATACACCGATGAACAGGGGAAGCCATACACCGGTAACGTGCTTGCCGTGGCGGCGGACGGGCTGGCAGCCCTGGATGGGGAGCAGTCCTTTGATACGTTGCTCAACCCTCACTTTAATGAGGATAACGTGGAGAGCCTGGCTATTGACGCGGCTGCATTGCTGGGACGGTTCTTCATTGCACGTCACCCTTCAGGATTATGCATTACCAAC
The DNA here is from genome assembly GCA_003250475.1 of Bacteroidota bacterium. Classification (GTDB taxonomy): domain Bacteria; phylum Bacteroidota; class Bacteroidia; order Bacteroidales; family VadinHA17; genus SR-FBR-E99. The sequence continues at coordinate 4,433 of QKGI01000023.1, forward strand.
AGCGGCGCCGTCAGGGGAGAGGCACTTCGACGGCTTGCCTTCTCTGTGCTGCAGGCCACAGAGGCCAGGATCACAAGAACGAGATACATCTCATGCCCCACCTGCGGCCGTACCAGGTTCAACCTGGAGGAGGCGGTGCGCAGGGTGAAGGAGGCCACCTCACACCTGACAGGGATGAAGATAGCGGTGATGGGATGTGTCGTCAACGGGCCGGGCGAGATGGCCGGCGCCGACTACGGTTATGTAGGTGCCGCGGAAGGGAAGGTTCATATCTACCGGGGCACGGAGGCCGTGATGAAGAATGTGCCCGAGGAGGAGGCGCTGGCAAAACTGCTGGAGCTGATAGAAAGCGATCAGGCCAGGCGGTAGTCAAGCTGTCTCTTCTGCAGGTCTGCCCTGGCAACCTCCACGCTGACCTTGTCTCCAAGCATATATACCTTGCCGGAGTGCCTGCCCCTGATGCAGTAGTTCTCCTCGTCGTACTCGAAATAGTCATCCTGCAGTTCCCTGATGGCAACCATACCCTCGCACTGGTTCTCGATGATCTCCACATAAATACCCCATTCGGTGACGCCGGAGATGACACCATCGAACACCCTGCCTATCTTGTCACTCATGAACTCCACCTGCTTGTATTTTATTGAAGCTCTTTCGGCGTCGGTGGCCAGGCGTTCCATCTTTGATGAGTGCTCGCACAGTTTTGCATATTTGTCCCTGTCACGGGCAGACTGGCCTTCAAGGTATTTTGTCAGGAGGCGGTGTACCATCATATCGGGATAGCGGCGTATGGGAGAGGTGAAGTGGGTATAATGGCTGAAGGCAAGACCGTAATGTCCTATGTTGTCTGTGGAGTACACTGCCTTGGCCATGGAGCGCAGGGCGAGGGTCTCAATCACATTCTGCTCTTTCTTTCCTGCAATATCGTCCATGAGCTTGTTCATGGCAGCGGGGAGACCCCTGATGTTTTCAGTGTCGAGCTGGTACCCGAACCGCTTGATGAAATAGCTGAACGAACTCAGCTTCTCAGGGTCGGGCTTGTCATGGATACGGTAGACGAAGGTCTTTCCCTGCAGTTTTTTTCCTACATACTCAGCGACACGCCTGTTAGCCAGCAGCATGAACTCCTCAATAAGCTGGTTGGCTGTTCCGAATTCGCGAAAGAGTATCCCCAGCGGGATGCCTGTCTCGCTGAGGTTGAACTTAACCTCGAGTCGTTCGAAGGCGAAGGAGCCCGAGGCAAAGCGTCGGCTGCGCAGCATCTGTGCCAGGTTGTGCAGGGTGAGAAGCTGTTCCTTCATGTCACCCTCACCGGTGTCGATGACCTGCTGGGCCCCGGAATAGGAGAAGCGCCTGTCTGACCTGATGACCGTCCGTCCGAACCACTCATTCACAACGTTGGCTTTGCTGTCGAGCTCGAAGACCGCTGAATAGGTAAGCTTGTCCTCCATGGGGTTCAGCGAGCAAATATGGTTTGAGAGTCTCTCGGGAAGCATGGGGATGGTTCTGTCAACAAGGTATACGGAGGTGGCTCTCTCCTGCGCCACCTTGTCGATGACCGACCCGGGCCTGACATAATGGGTTACATCGGCGATATGCACCCCCACCTCCATGTTACCGTCAGGCAGCTTCCTGAGTGACAGTGCATCGTCAAAGTCTTTTGCGTCTTCAGGGTCAATAGTAAAAGTGGGCACATCGCGGAAGTCGCGCCTGGCAGCTGCCTCGTCAGCAGTGATGGCAGCCTCTATCTTTTCGGCGCAGGCCTCAACCTCAGGGGCAAACTTATTCGGGAGACCGAATTCGGCAAGGATGGCATGCATCTCAGTGTCATTCTCTCCGGGGTTGCCGAGCACCTCTGTCACCTCACCCACCGGATTACGCGACCTCTGGTCCCACTCTATCATCCTGGCCACGGCCTTTTGTCCCTGTTTGGCCCCGTTAAGCTTTGAGAGCGGGATGAAGAGGTCAAAAGGCATGTTTTTATTGTCAGGGATAAGGAAGGCGAAGTTGGGAGTAAGCTCAATGGTACCCACAAATGAGGCACGTGACCGGGAGATGATCTCAACCACCTCTCCTTCAGGCCTCTTACCCTTATGGCGGGCATAGAGAAGAACCTTGACCTTGTCACCGTGAAGGGCTGTATTGAGATTGCGCGCGGCAACAAAGACATCCTCCTCAAGGTCATCGCAGATGATGAAGGCATAGCCGAACTTTGTCAGGTCAACACTGCCCGTGACATAACCGCCTGCAGCTTTGAGAACATACTTGCCGTGCCCTCTCTCTTCTGCAAGGCCGTCTTTCTTCATCCTGAGCAGGGCTTCGGTGAGAGCTCTCTTCTCTTCTTTCCCGGTTATCTGCAGCCTTGCCGATATCTGTTTGTAGTTAAGCGGCTGCCTGGGATTCTTTGCCATCACCTTCGTGATAAGCTCTATAAGGTTTTTCTGGTTAATTCCTGAATTTTTAGATTGCTTTTTCTTTGACATTTCAAACTTGATTTTGCATTTCCAAAGATAGGCCTAAATTGGCTATCTTTGAGTTGATTATAATATTATGATATCACTCACCTCAATACCCTCTCATTCTCCGTCGGTGGTCTTCCGAAGGATCAGCGACGAATTTCTGCTTATACCTCTTACAGACAACATTGCCGACATGGATTCACTCTACAGGCTGACTGAGACCGGGGCTTTTATCTGGGAACTGGTTGACGGTGTTCTCACCATCGGTGATATAACGGCAAAGATAGAGGAAGAGTTCGAGGTGGAGCATAAAACTGCCGAAAAAGATGTCCTTGATTTTTTCAGGGAGATACAGGAATTTCTTCATTTCAGAGAGCTGTGACGTTGGATCTTATTATAGCCGGCAGGAGGATACGCCTGCGGTCGGGTGAGGGTGTCAGTATCCATCCTGATGAGCGCTTCAGGGCTTTTGTTGTTACCCCGGAGGGGGTGCCGGAGTTAACAGTGGAGGTTCTTCCCGGCCGGGCAGTAGTGCCGGCGGAGGCGAAGCGCGTATTTGATGCCCGCCTGATGGAGGAGACTCCCGGTGGGGTCGTGGATTCGGGAGAACCATTCTGGGAGGTGCTGTCTGACGGGGGAGTCGTTTATGCAAAGGTATCGCTTAAGGATCCTGTTCGTTACCCTGTCATTGTGATTCCACGGAGCCAGATGACATGGAGGCTGTATGCCGACAGCAACACAGGGGAGGTTGACCCGTTGCCATGGCCTGTCGACGGGCTGCTGTTGTACTTTCTGTCTGCCGTTAAAGGGGATGTGATGATACACGGATCTGCGGTGTCATGTAACGGAAGAGGGTGGCTCTTCACAGGCAGGTCCGGCAGCGGCAAAACGACCCTCGCAGCTATTTTTGACAGATACGGAGACAGGGTCATTCATGATGACAGGCTCATTATCCGTAAAGAGCCCTCCGGGTGGATGCTTCACAGCACTCCTGTCTACCGCAATGATGAACCACGCGAAACATCGCTAGACCATCTGTGGATAATCAGGCACGGAGGGTCAAATGTGTCGGAGCCTGTCGACGGGGCCCCGGCGGTGGCGATGATCCTTGCCAACTGCATACAGCAGAACTGGGACAGGGAGATGGCGGAGCGACTGGCGGCTGCGGTTGACGAAGTAGTATCATCAGTGAGGGTGAGCCGGCTGGCCTTCGTGCCTGATAAAAGCATACGCGACTACCTCGTTGCCAGGGAGACGGAGGGTAAGATCCTGGCTGCAGGAGCTGCCACATCTGTCCTGGGAGAAGAGATACCTGTGACTGTTACCGCCGGCGGCTACAGCATGTGGCCGGTCATCAGGCCGGCAGACAGGGTGGTCATAGAGCCGCTGAGAGGAGTCATGCCTGCAGCAGGCGACATTGTGGCCCTTCGTCGTGACGGGGGCTATGTTGTTCACCGTGTGTCTGAGGTGGTCACCATTGAAGGACAGCAGGTATTCCGCACCCGGGGAGATGCAGTTACCGGGCCTGATGAGCCCTCCGGGGCCGGCATGATAGCAGGAATTGTCAGGAGAGTATTCAGATCGGGCAGGGAGGTCAGGCCCGGGAGACGAAGACTGCCACGGGTGCTGAACAGGATCGCCGCAGTGATTGCAGGGTACCTCACGCCTGTGAGATGATGCCCTCGGTGGACTCAGCCTGCTTAGCCGGACCAGGCAAGGCTGTAGCGGCGGCAGGAGGCCGGGCAATATATGAATCAGCAGTGTCATTCGCGGGAGGCAGGGACGGAAGGAGAGATACCCTTTATCACCCGATAACAGTTCACCAGGGCTGTATAATAAGCCGCACCGGTCGATTTTCATATATCATCGCTTTGAGGTACTTTTGCATAATCAGAAATAACAGGCACATTGAAAAAACTTATCAGGGAGGCATTGGCCGAAAGGATACTGGTACTCGACGGTGCCATGGGCACCATGATCCAGCGTCACCGGCTAACGGAGGAGCAGTACCGTGGCTCGCGCTTTGCATCTCACGGGCAGTCGCTGAAGGGTAACAACGACCTGCTGTCACTGACACAACCCGATATCATCCGTGGTATCCACCTTGACTATCTGAGGGCAGGAGCGGATATCATCAGCACCAATACCTTCAATGCCAACAGTATATCCATGGCCGACTATGCCATGGAGCCGCTTGTTTACGACATGAATGCAGCTGCCGCAAGGCTCGCACAGGAGGCTGTAGCTGCTTTTCGTGAAGAGACCGGCCGCGACGCCTGGGTGGCCGGGTCGGTAGGGCCGACCAACCGTACCGCCTCTATGTCTCCCGATGTAAGTGACCCCGGGGCACGAACAGTCACTTTCAGTGACCTGGCAGAGTCATATGGCGAACAGGTGAGGGGGCTGATAGACGGCGGGGCTGATATTATTCTTGTTGAGACGGTGTTTGACGGCCTGAATGCCAAAGCGGCACTCTTTGCCATCAGCGGGGTGCTTGAGGAGAAAGGCATTGATATTCCCGTGATGGTCTCGGGCACCATCACTGACGCCAGCGGCCGTACGCTCACCGGGCAGACCCTTGAGGCCTTCCTGGTAACGATGTCGCATTACCCGTTGCTGAGCATAGGGCTCAACTGCGCTCTCGGGGCGGAACAGCTCAGGCCTTTCATAGAGGAGTTATCAGCCAGAGCTCCTTTCCATGTCTCGGCCCACCCGAACGCCGGGCTGCCGAACCAGTTTGCCGAGTATGACCAGTCGCCTGGTTATATGGGAGATATCATCGAAGGCTTTATCCGTAACGGATGGGTGAATATCATTGGTGGCTGTTGTGGCACAACACCCGATCACATAAAGATCATTGCCGCGCTTGCCGGAGGAAAGCCACCGAGGGAGGTGCCGGAGAGAAGACACAACACCGCACTGGCAGGCCTTGAGCCGCTGGTAATCAGGTCTGACACCAATTTCATCAACATAGGAGAACGCACCAATGTTGCAGGCTCGCTGAAGTTTGCCAGGCTTATCCGTGAGGGTAATTTCCAGGCAGCTCTTGATGTTGCCCGTGACCAGGTGGAGGGGGGCGCCCAGGTCATTGACATATGCATGGACGATGCCATGATAGATGGCGTGGCAGCCATGAGACGGTTCATCAACCTTCTCATGAGTGAGCCTGACATAGCAAAACTGCCTGTCATGGTCGATTCGTCGAAGTGGGAGGTTATAGAGGCGGGCCTGCAGTGCATACAGGGCAAGCCTGTCGTCAACTCCATCAGCCTGAAAGAGGGAGAGGCTGATTTCCTCAGGAAGGCCCGTCTTATCCGCCGTTATGGGGCGGCAGCCGTGGTCATGCTCTTTGATGAGCACGGTCAGGCAGACACTCTTGAGAAAAGGAAATCAGTGGCTGAGCGGTCATACCGGCTGCTGACAGAAAAAGCCGGCTTCCCGCCAGAAGATATAATTATAGACCCTAACGTCCTGGCCATAGCCACCGGCATAGAGGAGCATAATAACTATGCTGTCGATTACATAAGGAGTACAGAGTATATCAAGGCCAGCCTGCCGTATGCCAGGGTGAGCGGAGGGGTGAGTAACCTGTCATTCTCTTTCCGTGGCAACGACCCGGTGAGGGAGGCCATGCATGCCGTCTTTCTCTATCACGCTATCGGCGCCGGCATGGATATGGGCATTGTCAACCCCGGCCTGCTTAAGGTTTATACCTCCATAGAGCCTGACCTTCTGAGGCTGACGGAGGATGTGGTGATGAACAGGAGAAAGGATGCCACCGACAGGCTTCTCCAGTACGCTTCGGGTATCAAGGGTGGCAGGCAGGAAGAGAGCACGAAGCATGCCGTATGGAGGGACGGTGATGTTATAAGCCGTATAAGATACGGGCTGGTCAACGGTATAGACACTTATATAGAGGATGATGTTGAGGAGGCACGACCTGGCTTCGACAGGGCGCTGAGGGTCATCGAGGGACCGTTGATGGACGGCATGAATGAGGTGGGCGACCTGTTCGGGTCGGGACGTATGTTTCTGCCACAGGTGGTGAAGAGCGCCAGGGTGATGAAGAAAGCGGTGGCGCGTCTCACACCGCACATAGAGGCGGAGATGCAGAAGGGGGAGGCATCCTCGGCAGGGAAGGTGCTGCTGGCAACGGTCAAGGGCGACGTGCACGATATAGGCAAGAACATTGTCGGGGTCATCCTCTCATGCAATAACTTCGAGGTTATCGACCTGGGAGTGATGGTGCCCGCGGAGACGATACTTGACACCGCACAGAAAGAACAGGTTGACTTCATAGGCCTGTCGGGCCTTATAACGCCTTCTCTGGAAGAGATGGTGCACATCGCCTCGCTGATGGAAGAGAGGGGCATGAAGATACCGCTTCTCATAGGAGGGGCAACGACATCAGAGATACATACCGCCGTAAAGATTGCCCCCGTATACTCATATAGTGCAGTACACGTGAAGGATGCCTCAAGGGCCGTGCCTGTGATGTCAGGACTGGCGGCTAACGGCAGCCCGATGGGAAAATCGCTTAGGGAGAGGTATGAGAAGCTCAGGAGGGACCATGAGGCTTCAAGGAAGGAAAAAAAGCTGATAACTCTTGAGAGGGCAAGAGAGAACGCCTACGTCACAGCTATGCCTTCACCCAGGCCCGCCATAACCGGGGTAGTCAACCCGGGACCACTGAGCATCAGGGAGTTAGTTGACTATATAGACTGGACATTCTTTTTCTTTGCCTGGAGGATAAACGGCAGGTATCCTGACATTTTCAATGATCCGCTCAAAGGTACCGAGGCGAAGAAGCTGTATGATGACGCACAGGTGATGATTGACAGGATCATACGCGACGGGCTGATGGATGCCAGGGCCCTGTCGGGGATCTTTCCTGCAGAACGCCACGGCGATGATGTACAGGTGTTTCCCGGTGACGGTGCCCCCGGGGTGTGGCTCCGCTTTCTGCGTAACCAGGAGGAGAAGGAGGCCGGGCAGAATAACCTGTGTCTCTCCGATTTCGTGGCTGGGAAGGATGATCATGCCGGCGTCTTTGTGGTGACGGTAAAGACGAAGGAGGAGCTACCTGCGGACATTGCCGGTGACGACTACAATACCATCATGATAAGGATACTGGCCGACCGGTTTGCAGAGGCTGCAGCCGAGTGGCTTCACCGCGAGATAAGAGTAAGGCACTGGGGTTACGCCCCGGGAGAGAGTCTCCCTGCCGCCGACCTGTTCAAGGTAAGATACCGTGGTATCAGGCCGGCACCGGGATACCCCGCCTGTCCGGATCATACGGGTAAGCAGGTGATCTTTGACCTGTTAAAGGCGACGGAGACGATAGGCGTGGCCCTTACCGGCAGCTATGTGATGGTGCCTGTCTCGTCAGTATGTGGTTATATATTCGCATCTCCCGGCTCATCGTACTTCAACGTCGGCACCATAGGAAGGGACCAGCTGGAAGATTATGCGAACAGGTGTGGTATAAGTGTTGAGGAGGCGGCACGATGGCTCGCCCCGAATCTCTAAAAGAAAATAATGAAAGGAGCGACTGTTATAGACCTTATTAACGGCTCGAAGAAGCCGTTGTTCACGTTCGAACTGCTGCCCCCGCTGAAAGGGCACAGCATAGACCGCATATACAAGACTATTGAGAATCTGCTTGAGTATGAACCGGCATATATAAACTTTACCTCGCACCGCAATGAGGAGGTGCTGACGGAGAGGCCCGACGGTCTTCTTGAGAGGCGCGTCACCAGGAAGCGTCCGGGGACTATTGCACTGGCGGCAGCCGTGAAGTACAAGTATAATGTCAATGTGGTACCCCATATCCTCTGCGGCGGTTTCTCGAGGGAGGAGACGGAGAACGCACTGATAGAGATGAACTTTCTTGGCATCAATGATGTGCTTGCCCTGCGCGGCGATCCTCCGCGTGGCAGTCGTGTCTTCATACCCAGTCCCGGCGGTCACAGGAACACCAATGAGCTGGTGCAGCAGATAACAGACATGAACGGGGGCCATTACCTCGATCCGGAGCTGAAGAACACGGCAGCGACCTCGTTCTGTATCGGCGTTGCAGGTTATCCCGAGAAGCACTTCGAGGCACCCAACATGAAGAATGATCTTGTCAACCTGAAGCGTAAGGTTGACGCCGGTGCCTGTTATATTGTCACCCAGATGTTCTTCGACAACGGCAAGTTTTATGCTTTTCGTGATGCTGTCAGGGCCATGGGTATCACTGTCCCGCTGATACCTGGTATCAAGCCTGTCACAGCCATGACGGATGTGAACCTGCTGCCCCAGACGTTCCATATAGACATGCCTGAGGAGCTGGTGCATGAGTTGTCAAAATGCCGCACCGACGAAGAGGCCCGGGAGGTGGGCGTCGAGTGGTCTGTCATGCAGAGCCGTGACCTCCTGAAAAACGAAGTGCCGGGGATACATTACTATACCCTCGGCAGATCGGAAAATGTTGCACGTATTGTGAAAAGCTCCTTCTAGAGTCCGAAAGCTTTTTTAATGGCATTAACCTTGTTCAGCTCCTCCCATTTGAAGAGGCTGACGGTAATCGTTTTGTCGGGCTTGCCGTTAAACGATCTGAAAGTCTTCTCAACGGTGCGCGGTATGCGGCCCATGTGCCCGTATGCTGCTGTCTCGCTGTAGATGGGTTTACGAAGGCCGTACTCCTTTTCTATCATGGCAGGACGCAGGTCGAACATCTTTCCTATCATCCCGGCTATCTCCCCGTCAGTCATCTTCACGGCGGAGGTGCCGAAGGTGTTGACAAAGATACCCACCGGTTCAGCCACGCCGATGGCATAGGATACCTGGACAAGCATTTCGCGTGCCACGCCGGCGGCGACCATGTTCTTGGCTATATGGCGTGCGGCGTATGCTGCCGAGCGGTCGACCTTTGAGGGGTCTTTGCCGGAGAAGGCACCTCCGCCGTGAGCGCCACGGCCACCATAGGTGTCGACAATGATCTTTCTCCCCGTGAGGCCGCTGTCACCGTGAGGTCCGCCTATAACGAACTTGCCGGTGGGATTGACATGATAGATGATCCTGTCGTCAAAGAGGACCTGAACCTCTTTGCCGAACTGGCCTTTAACCCTGGGGACGAGGATATCAATGACATCTTTCCGTATGGTGGCAAGCATTTTTTTCTCATCACTGTCGAAGTCGTCATGCTGTGTCGAGACAACGATGGTATGCACCCTTTCCGGAGTGCCGTCATCATTGTATTCAATGGTGACCTGCGACTTGGAGTCGGGTCTCAGGTATGTCATCTCCTTTCCTTCGCGGCGTATCTCCGAGAGCTGGAACACCAGCTCGTGTGCCAGGTCAAGCGACAGCGGGAGGTAGTTACCAGTCTCGTTGACGGCATAACCGAACATCATACCCTGGTCGCCGGCACCCTGGTCCTCTTTATTGGTACGTTCGACGCCCATGGTGATGTCGGGCGACTGTTCATGGATAGCCGAGAAGATGCCGCACGAGTTGCCGTCGAACATATAATCGGCCCTGGTATAGCCTATTTTATTGATGACCTCCCTGATAACGTTCTGCACGTCGATATAGGTCTTTGTTCTGACCTCGCCTGCCACCACCACCTGACCGGTGGTTACAAGGGTCTCACAGGCGACTTTTGATTCCGGGTCCCAGGCCAGGAAGTTGTCAAGAAGCGCATCCGAGATCTGGTCGGCTACCTTGTCAGGATGGCCTTCAGATACGGATTCGGAAGTAAATAGATAGCTCATCTGTTAATTTTTTAAGTTTAACAAAGGCAGGGACGGATTGTTGAAAAGCATCGGTGAAAACCGTTTTAGCATTTTTTTCCGTGGTTGCAATCAGCGCAAATCTGTCCACCGTCGATAACGGGGCAAAGATAGGGAAAAAGTCTGAAGGTCCAAAGACTGAAGGTCGAAAGTCTGAGGGCCCCGACACTTCGTGTGCGGGGTTTCAGAGCTTCGCTCTTCAATCTGAAGGTCGAAAGTCTGAAGGTCATGCGGTCTTATTGACGCTCGCCACCGGTCAGGTGCCGGAAGGTCTCCTCGAGGCGGGCGCCGGCCAGGGAGGATATCTCACCTATAGGGCCGTCAGCCACTATGCGGCCGTGGTCAATGATGATCACCCGGCTGCATATGGCCTCCACCTCCTGCATGATATGCGTTGAGAGCATGACGGTCTTTTCCCGTCCT
>QKGI01000020.1 GCA_003250475.1 Bacteroidota bacterium
CGTTCCCAGCGGTATGGTCATTGTCACGCTTCTCAGGTTGTTACCCGTGGCGCCGGTGATCGTCAGGTGCCTGCCGTTGCCCTCCCTGCGCCGTGACGGTACGGTTATCTCTTTTGCGCCGTTAAGATATTCCGCGGTAAGTGTATCTGTCTTCAGAATCTCGTCAGGGGTGCCCTCGGCCACTATCATCCCTCCGTGTACGCCTGCCCCGGGACCGATATCAATTATATGGTCGGCACTTAGGATCATGTCCCTGTCGTGCTCCACCACTATCACAGAATTACCTGCATCACGAAGGTTTCTCAGCGCTTCTATCAGCCTCCTGTTGTCACGCTGGTGCAACCCTATGCTTGGCTCGTCAAGGATATAGAGCACATTGACCAGCTTCGATCCGATCTGTGTGGCGAGCCTGATACGCTGGCTCTCACCTCCTGACAGTGTCCTGGCACCGCGGTTCAGCGAGAGGTAATCGAGTCCCACATCCAGCAGGAACCCGAGACGTGATCTTATCTCCTTGAGCACCTCGGCAGCGATCAGCTTCTGCCTCTCTGACATATCGGAAGTGACATTACCGAGGAAATGCATAAGCTCTGTCAGATCCATTGCTGCCAGCTCCCCGATGTTCTTACCTCCTATGCGGAACCAGAGGGCCTCTTTTTTAAGCCTGGCCCCGCCGCACTCGGGACATACGTGATACTGTACATACTGGTCGCGTCCCTTGCCGTTGACAGGACGGCCACTGACGGCCTCCTGGTTACTTATGTAGTTGACGACACCCTCATAGGTCATGAAGTAATTGGAGGTAGCCCCCAGGGGAGTGTTCGACAGCTTGAGCACCTCGTCAGAGCCGAAAAAGATCTTGTTGATGACCTCTTCAGAGATATCCTTTACCGGTGTGTCAACGGTGAATTCATATTTTCCCAGTAACGCTTCTATCATCCAGAAGATCCAGATATTACGGTACTTACCCAGCGGTTCGATAGCTCCTTTACGTATGCTCAGTGATTTGTCAGGCATCATCCGGCTGATGTCAACCTCGGATATCTCTCCCAGCCCGTTGCATTTAGGGCATGCTCCCTGTGGCGAGTTGAAAGAGAAGGTATGCGGAGCCGGCTCATTGTACGATATACCTGTCACGGGACACATAAGATGACGGCTGAAGTAACGGAACCCTTTGTCTTCAGCATTGAGGACCATCATTATACCGTCACCCTGGTCGAGCGCCAGCAGTACGGCATCGCGAAGCCTCTTCTCAGTGACATGTCCTACCTGGAATTTATCAATCACCAGCTCAATAAAATGCACCTTGTACCTGTCAAGCCTCAACCCCGGTATGATCTCCTTTATCTCGCCATTGATGCGAGCATGAAGGAATCCCTTTCGTCTGAGCTGCTCAAACAGCTCCTTATAATGGCCTTTACGTCCTTTAATCAGCGGGGACAGGATATAGATCTTACTCTGGTCATACCGTGAATTTACCAGTTCAATGATCTGGTCATCGGTATATTTGACCATCTTCTCCCCAGACTCATACGACCAGGCATCAGCGGCACGTGCATAGAGCAGCCTGAGGAAATCATAAATCTCCGTTATTGTTCCCACGGTTGACCGTGGATTCTTGTTTGTGGTTTTCTGCTCGATCGAGATCACCGGGCTGAGGCCTGTGATCCGGTCCACATCAGGCCTTTCCATCCCTCCGAGGAACTGCCGGGCGTAAGCTGAGAGCGTCTCCATGTAACGCCTCTGTCCCTCCGCATATATTGTATCGAAAGCAAGTGACGACTTCCCACTGCCGCTAAGGCCTGTAACGACCACCAGCCTGTTACGCGGAAGCGTGACGCTTATATTGCGCAGGTTATGCACCCGCGCCCCATATACTGTTATCTCATCTTTCTGTTCCGACATGCAGCAGACTATAAGCCGGTACTGACCCTGGCATCTTTCTCAGGCACCCTGATAATGTATTCCCGGCCTTCGGCATTGGTCAGGTAAGGTTTACGGAGCCACGGGTTAAGGAACTTAAGTATCTTGTAGTTGGTGTCAAAATGACGGGCAAACTGTTCAAAGCTGTTGACGGCAGTGTCAACCTTAACCTCTTCATAGGGTACCGGCCTGTAGCGCTCCTCCGGCCTGACCATGAAGCCGTATCCGGAGGGATCTGATATCACAAGCTTAAGCGACACTATGCGAAAAATGTACCTGGCAGTCTCCTCATTCAGGAGAAGATCGTAATAGCCGGTCTCTTTCTGTATCTCAACCTGCTCACTCAGTCCTTTGAAGCCATTGTTATAAGATGCGGCTGCCATGGTCCAGCTGCCATACTTTTCATAAGCTTTCTTAAAATAATCGCATGCAAACTTCGTGGATTTAGCCAGGTTATACCTGTCATCTATCTCCCTGTTGATAGTCATGCCAGCCTCTTTGCCCGTGCCTTCCATGATCTGCCAGAAGCCGGTGGCACCGGCAGGAGATATTACATTGCTGAGATCGCTCTCTGCGCATGCCAGGTACTTGAAATCATCAGGAATGCCGTTTTCCCTGAGTATCTTTTCTATCTCAGGGAAATAACGTCCAGCTCTCTTGATAGTCAATAGTGTTGATCCATGGCGGTATGCAGTGGCGTTCAGTTCCCTGTCAAGGCTCTCACGCGTATCAAAGTTCTGCATTGGCATCGGTTCACCTGCAAAGGTCACACTTTCGGGTATGGCCCAGGAGGCAGCCATGGCCATACTCTCTTCATTATCAACTGATAATGAATGGCTATCGTTGGCCGATACAAAAATTGTCAAAACAAACCCCGCGCTGAACAGCAGCAATATACCAAGTGCTGCCTTCCCTATTGTCACTCTTGTCATTATCAGATATGATTAAAAAAGTATGATCCAACACCTGTATCCCTGATCACACAGTCAGTAAATGGCCTGAACCCGCAGGACCGCCTGGGTTCACGGAAAAACTGGTGTTTCATGTTACTGCAATCTCTTTTTTGAAACTGCAAAAATAGCGAAATTATTGCGTCCGGGGAAGTAAAAGGGAGAGCAGAATGAAGGATGTCAGAACCTGAAGAAGAAGCCCGACCAGAAGCCCAGTGAATAAGGCTTGTAAAGAGGTCCGGATATGTTGCTGAGAGGTGTGACGTAATACTTGAATACAGGCTCCAGGTTAAAGGAGATGTTTGATGTGATATTGTACTCCATGCCAAGGCCCAGCTGGCTGCTTAGATTATGGCTGTTCATCCCCTCGGTATGGCCGACACGTACCATGTCTGATCCTTCTCCCGTATAAGCGCTGTTGTCTACAAGGAAGCCGTATGCCAGTCCTCCTGACAGGTTCAGTCCAACCTTCCTGTCAATAACTTTGTATCTCAGCATAAGAGGCAGCTCGAGATAACGGAATACCTGCTGTATGTCATCACCTACCTGCTTAAGAGGATACTTTGAAGGATCAGCCATGTTACCCTGTACCAGGGAGCTTACCCTGTCATTGTTGTCAGCCAGGTACAGGTCGGTGTTGCCGGCAAGGATCACTCCTGAGGCTGTCTCAACACTATAGAGGTAGTTACTCTTGACGGAATAGAAGTCGGAGAGGCCGGCGAACACATCCACACCGGTAATTGTCTGTCCCATCGACGCCAGTCCTATACCTGAATGGATGGTAAGGCGGTCAGATATCTTGTACCCGAAGGTCAGTCCTGTAGTATACGTTGGCTTTGACCTCTCGCCGTTCATCAGGTCAGAGAGTTTCATATCCTGGCCTGAAGGTGACAATCCCATTGCCGGAGAAAGTGAAGCTCCGACCATGAATCGCTGGCCCATGGTCTCATTTACCTGTGCACTGATAGTTGTAGCGAGTTTCTCTTCAGAGCCTGTCAGCCTGCCGGAGCTGATAACAGTCACCACATCATCAGGATATATCTGAAGCCTGGCATCTTCTTTTTCAGTCTTCATGCCCTGGTCTGCAAGGGCTATCAGATTGACAGGTTCGTCAGGCTGCAGGATACTTAACTGCTCACCGGCAGGAAGAGCAACCTCTGTCTGGGTGACAGGTCTCGCCGGCGGACGTTCAACGGTTGTATTTACAGGAACTGCTGATGACCTGTCTACCCTTACTGCCTGCTGGTCACCGCTGGCGATGGTCATCTCACTCAGCTGTCCGGCAGGGTTGGCACTGCGTGTATACCAGGCAGCGAGGAGCGCAAGAGAGAACAATGCAGCTACAGCGGCAGCAATACCTGAGATGGTCCTTAACCGGGAATGCCTGACAGGCATGGGCGGGATATTGTCCCACACATCTGCAGGCGGCAGCACCTCAAGGTTCTTCAGGCCGTTGCGGAAAACAATGTCAATATTTGGTTCCCTTTCAAACATTCACCAATCGTCTTGTGACGCCTGTCAGCATCATTACCTTCTTCTGAAGTATCTCCCTTGCCCTTGAGAGATTTGATTTGCTGGTACCTTCCGATACACCGAGCATATCTCCTATCTCCCTGTGGGAATATCCTTCAATGGCGTAGAGGTTGAATACCATCCGGTATTTTGGTGGAAGCTCCATGATCATATTGAGCAGATCGTAAGCTTCAAGCCCGGCGAAATCGTCCGTATCAGGTTCAGCCATAGGCTCGGTCACCTCATCAATGTCGTCGACCCTGTTGAGATAATACCTGTTACGGTATCTCTCAAGCGCAGTGTTGACAATGATCCTCCTCATCCATCCTTCAAAAGAACCTTCATGACTGAAGTGCGACAGGTTTTCAAAAATTTTGATAAAGCCCTCCTGCAGGATATCCCTGGCCTCTTCCGTATTGCCTGAATACTGAAGGCAAACGGCATAGAGTTTCGGGGCATACCTGCGGTAAAGCAGCTCCTGATCGCGCCTGCTGCCAGACAAACAGCCGTCAATTATATCTTTCTCTTTCTGCAAACCCGATTATTAGTCGAGTTATAAAGGTAAGAAATAAAATCCGACCTGATCAATAGATTGATGTTAAAAAGGGGCTAAAGGTTGCGTTAAAAACTAAAATTCAGTCGGACATGTCAGCCGTGTATTGCTTCCCCCAGTGCTGCTGCTGCGGCTTCCATGATTCCCTCCGACATTGTGGGATGCGGATGGATGCTCGTCATCAGGTCATGGGCTGTGGCCCCCATTTTCCTTGCGACAACAAGCGATGAGATCATTTCGGTGACATTCATGCCTATCAGGTGACTCCCGACAAGCTTACCGTCGGCTGCGTTAAAGACAAGCTTCACAAATCCTTCCCTTGCTCCTGCCGCACTGGCTTTTCCGGATGCCATGAACATGAACTTGCCTGTTTTTGTCTCTATCCCTGCCTCTTTCGCCGCGGCTTCAGTCATGCCGCTTGAAGCTACTTCGGGTGTGGTATAGGTGCATCCGGGGATATTGGCGTAGTCAACCGGAACAGGACTCTGCCCGGCTATCTTTTCAATGCACACGATAGCTTCGGCGGATGCCACATGGGCAAGGGCCGGGCCGGGGATCACATCGCCGATGGCATATACTCCCTCCACGGAGGTGCGATAAAACCCGTCGACAATTATCCTGCCCCTGTCTGTCTTTACTCCACACTCCTCAAGTCCTATCCCTTCTATGTTTGCTGTTATGCCTACCGCGGAAAGAACGACATCGGCCTCAGTCACCTCCTCCCCTTTTGGCGTCCTGATGGTGACAACACATTTTTCGCCTGTTGTGTCGACCTTCTCTACAGTCGACCCTGTAATAATTTTCATCTTCG
This sequence comes from Bacteroidota bacterium, assembly GCA_003250475.1. Lineage (GTDB taxonomy): Bacteria > Bacteroidota > Bacteroidia > Bacteroidales > VadinHA17 > SR-FBR-E99. The sequence continues at coordinate 5,750 of QKGI01000020.1, forward strand.
CCTTTTTAAATGAGCGTTCCAGGGTCCGCGACACCTCCTCATCTTCTATAGGCAGTATACGTGGCATGAATTCCACCAGGGTCACCTCCGTTCCCATCGACCTGTAGAATCCTGCAAACTCGCTGCCTATTGCTCCGGAGCCCACAACAACCATCGAGCCAGGCAGTGCCGGAAGGCCCATTGCCTCACGGTAACCGATGATCTTCCTGCCGTCCTGTTTAAGGTTAGGCAGTTCACGTGACCGCGCCCCGGTGGCGATGATAATATGCTTTGCGTTGTAAGTCGATGTTGTTCCATCGCCGGCAACAACCTCAACGACGCCCCTGCTTTTCAGTCTCCCGAACCCGTTAATGACAGGGATATTATGTTTTTTGAAAAGATACTGTACACCCTTGCTCATTGCCTCGGCAACGGACCTGCTGCGTGCTATGACAGCACCGAAGTCCGGCGCCGGCGCATCTCCGGCATTGATACCGTATTCGGCTGCATGGCGTGCATAATCGAGCACCTGTGCACTCTTGAGAAGAGCCTTTGTGGGAATGCATCCCCAGTTAAGGCAAATACCACCTGTCTCGGCCTTCTCTATCACGGCAACCTTCATCCCCAGCTGTGAAGCCCTGACCGCGGCTACATATCCGCCGGGACCGCTGCCAATAATCAGAATATCAAATTCATTCATCTCACTGTAATTACAATATGCATAGTTCTATTAATCCTGACAATTAAAGTACACCCGTTTGAGCCCCTGGAGATAAATCTCCCTGATTATTTTATAATCTCACAGGGGGTATTTCATCTTTTCAATCCTGTTTGTTCTTCTCAGGCTTTTAGCCAACCTTGCCACTACCCAGAACAACACCAGCACAGTGACAATTGTTGCACCGGTAGGCAGGTTAGTGAACCAGGATATTGCAAATCCGCCGCTGATACCTACAAAGCTGACCACTGTTGAGAGAATTATTATACGCAGGTACTCCCGTGTGAACAGCATAATTATATTGGCAGGTATTGTCAACAGTGCGATGATCATTATCACCCCTGCCATCCTTATGTTTAGCACTATTGCCAGTCCCGTAAGACCTACAGAGATATATTTGAAGAGGTCGACATGGCGCGTGAATGTACGTGCGTAGTTCTCATCGAACGAGATATAGAGCAGTGTTCTGTAAAACAGGGCAGTATATATTATCAGGACGACTGATATTATACCCAGTGCTACCAGGTCTCCATTGGTAACTGTCAGTATGCTCCCGAAGAGGTAGCTCATAAGGTTGGGTGCATAGCCCGGTGTAAGGTAAATAAATATGATGCCGACAGCCATCCCCAGCGCCCATAGTATGCCTATGGCGCTGTCCTCGCGCATCCTGCCCCTGGCAGACATGTATTCCATGCCGAGGGCTGACCCCAGTCCGAAGACCGCGGCGCCGACAACAGGGTTTATCCCGAGGTAATAGCCAAGGCCTATTCCCCCGAAGGAGGCATGGGTGATGCCACCACTGAGGAATACCAGTCTCCGTGAGACAATATATGTTCCGGCCAGACCCGCCGTGATACTGGCAAAGAGGGCACCCAGCAGCGACCTGATCACAAACGAGTATTCAAAGATATTCTCCATCAATTGTGTTTATGGAGTACGACATGAGGAACATCACCATGCGTAACGAGCTGTATCGGGCAGCCATAGAGCCTGAGATCCTCGTCGGTGATCTTGCTGTGCGGATGGTAGAATATTGTGCCGTTGACACAGGCGAACGACTTCACCCATGCAGAGATTGTTCCTGCATCATGTGAAACCATCATGATCGTCATCCTGTTGTTAAGAAGCTTCAGCTTATCATAGAAATCAGCTTCGAAGGAGGTATCGACAAAGGTAGCCGGCTCATCCAGCAGCAGCAGCCGCGGAGAGCCGGAGACAGCCCTCGCAAGATAAACACGCTGCAGCTGACCCCCTGACAGCTCATTGAGTGCCTGGTGTGCCAGTGCCATGAGGCCAAGCTCTTCCATCACCTCAGAGGCATGCTTCTTTTCCCGGCGTCCCATACGACCCGTTGCTCCCATGGAGTGCATCATGCCTGAAAGAACGACATCTTCAACCGTGACCGGGAAGAGAGTGTCCCCCTGGGCTACCTGGGGCATATAACCGATCTCATTGAGTTTCAGATCACCGGGAGAATAATCAACCCTGCCGGACACCGGTTTCAGCAAGCCCAGTATAACTTTCAGGAGTGTTGTCTTGCCTCCGCCATTGGGGCCTATTATACCAATGAAGTCCTTCTCCTCAATCGCCATTGTGACGTCGCGGAGAACAACCTTTGTTTCATAGGCTGCAGTGACGGATTCTATGCTGAAAAGGGTGCTCATATTCTTTGTCTGAAGGTCTGAAGGTCTGATGTCTGAAGGTCTGAGGTCTATTCTATTTCTTTCCCTGCATTCCGGCCCCTTCGCTAAAATGACTCACTGGGTCATTTTTTAACGCTCGGTCCGGTCTGAGGTCTGAGGTCTGAGGTCTGAAGGTTCTGGTTTGTTATTCCTTTTTGCTTTTGAGGGCTTCGGCCACCTCTATAACAGCAGCAGGCCAGTCTGTGTTCATGGGGTTGATAACAATCAGCCGGGCACCTGTCTCGCGTGATAATGAGCCGGCATTGCGGAGGTCGTACTCAGCCTGTATGAAGATAGTCTTTATTCCCTTCCCGCGGGCAAGGTCAATCAGCTCCTTCATCCGTGCCGGTGACGGGTCCTTCCCTTCATCCTCGAAAGATACCTGCTTAAAGCCATAGTCACGACCCATGTATGCCAGGGCCGGGTGATAGATAAGAACCGTCCTGCCGGGATCAGAATCCACTGCCTCACGCACCAGGGAGTCAATTTCCATGATCCTTGCCTTGAGGAGGGCTAGATTTGCATAATACCTGTCCGATGCTTCAGGATTTATTCCGGCAAGGAAAGCCGTAATATCATCTGCCATGATGGATGCACTGGCAGGTGACATCCAGTAATGAGGATCAGGACCCGTGTGATTGTGTCCATACTCCTCTCTCTCATCACCTCCCTCAATATGATCCTTATCCGGCAGTGAAGCCGTATCATGACCTTCACCGTCTTGCCCGTGATGGTCGCCATGGGGGTCTTCATCCTCCTCTCCTGCCCCTATGAGGTCAATATTATGCGACAGGTCAAGTATCTTAAGATCAGGATTGACCTGCAGAAAACGGTCCAGCCATGCATGTTCGAAGCCAAGCTGCCCGTTGATGATCAGTGCCTCCGAGCCCGACAATGAGTTGATCTGTGAAGGAAGGGGCTCCCATATATGATGATCGGCCCCTGCAGGGAGCATTATATTGACCCTGAAGTCGTCACCGGCCACCTCCTTCACAAACCATGCGAAGGGAGGTATGGTTACAGTGATGACAGGCTCACCGCTGCCGCCTGAAGATCTGTTACCGCAGGAGGAGAAGAGCAAAGCCGGAATAATAATCAATATCAGAATTTTCCTCATATACCATGTCTTATATTATGCAAAATTAACAATATGGGAACAGGGAGACAAAACCACCGTCAATTATTCCGGACAGGCACAATATAAAATGAGAGGCAGGTCCGGGACCTGCCTCTTTTCCTGTTCACAAGCAGATTGTGACCAGGCAATAAATTAAACTAGTAAAAATAGAAACCGAAAAATCAATCAGAGTTCATAGAAATACGCAGATTTCCTGTAGCGTCTTTAGCTTTGATTTTGAATACCCATTTGCCGTTTTTCCAGCCGTTGTTTTCCCCGGCCTCATAACTCTTGCGCCAGTTGAGACTACCGTTTTCGTCAAGGACCACTTCAGAGAGTTGTTTCCCGTCCGGCATGATGATTGAAACCGTGATTGAGCCCTCGGCACAATCGCCTGACACCAGAAGATTTACGTTGCTTTCATCTCCCGCGGTCATGGTCAGCTCATTTGTGAAAGTGGCCTCCATAACCTGACGCGAGTAGTTCCATGATGAGCCCGGTTTGTTACCGTAGCCATGGCTACTGTAAACGTAGAAATCCCTTGTCGATGGTGTTACATACTTAAACACCTTTTCATCAGGTAAAACCATAACGGGGAAATCGCGGTCAAGGTCCTTTGTGATGACTTCGACATTCATGCGCATATCCTCGTAATCTCTGAACTGCCGCTCATAATCCCTTTTCCTGTCCTCTGAAGCTGCCTCAATTTCAGCCACTTTCTTTTTAATCTCCTGTTCAGATATTCCCTTTTTCTTGGCTTCCTGTACTACCTGCTTCAGCTTCTGCTGTTCCTCTTCAGACATAGTCTGCAGCTTCTTCTGTATTTCAGCCTCCTTCTGTTTCTGCTGTTCAGCTGTTGGCGGAACGTTCTGGCCTGAGGCTGCAGCAGTTGATAGTATTATTGCCACAGCACAGATGATAATTGTGTAACTTCTTTTTTTCATGACTGCCCTTTTAATAAGTTTCATATTGTAAAATTACAGAGCCTGGAAACATACTCAGGTTAACGCGAGGTTAATGCAAGGTTAATCTTTCCTACAATCCGTATCATTGTTTATTTTTGATCAAAAATAAGGCGTATGAAGCGTCAAATACTTCTTCTTGTTTCTCTTGCAGCTCTGATAATCTTTCTTGCTGTGCAGGCCTATATGATCCAGAGTATCTGGAAACAAAAGGAGGAGATTCTTCTTATGCGTTATAAAAGTCTTTCACGCGAGGCTCTGTCGCTGCTGCTGGCAAAGAAAAAGCAAAATGGCTTCGAGAAAGGGATGGAGATAACAGACAAGTTTGCTTATTACCTGATTGAAGAGGAGCTGCCCAAACTGGACACAAAAGACGACTCTGCCTCGCTGGGCAAGCTGGCTCTGAAGGAGATAAATTCAATCCTCAGCAAGAATGAGATGCTTACCCCGTTCTTCAAATCATATATAAGCAAGTACGGGTATGATAACAAAGTTGCAAGTATCCTGACAATCTCGAAACTAAAGCTGCTGACTCCTGAAGGGAACCTTACACTGATAGATACCCTTTATGCCAAGCCTGCAAAAAACCTGATAGTTGTAAATACCTTCACCGAGGAGCATAACAATTTTTATATAGAATTCCATTATCTGATAGACCTGACGCACAAGAATGAGATGGTGTTCAAGGAAGCGTTCTTCACCTTCATCCTGATCATTGGCAGCATTCTGATTGTGTTTTTTGTTTTCGGTCTTACATGGAGAAACCTGATGGAAGAGAGACGACTCTCAGAACTTAAGAGCGATTTCATCAACAATATGACCCATGAGCTGAAGACGCCGCTGGCAACAATTACGGTTGCGGGAAGAACCCTTGAGAAAGACCAGGTGATGAATGACCGCGACAAAGTGCTTGAGACGGCACAGATGATCGGAAAACAAAGCGTACATCTCAACCAGCTGATAAACACCATCCTGGAGGTAAGTTTTCTCGAACGTACGGAGTTTGAGCTTGAAAAAAGCAAGGTTATGCTTGATGAACTGATACACCAGGTTGTATCATCGTTCCTCACTTCATGCGATGGCTGCGCGATTGTCAATGAGAACTACAATACAACCGGCACAACCGTGTCGATAGATATTGTCTACTTCACAACCATGATCAATAACCTCCTTACCAATGCGGTGAAATACTGCGACAAGGATCCTGTCATCAGCCTGACAACAACAGAGGATGATTGTAACTTTGAGGTTAAAATAACAGACAACGGCGTGGGTATCTCCAGGGAACATCTTGATCACGTGTTCGAGAAATTTTACAGGGTCCCGCATGGGAATATTCACAACAACAAGGGCCTGGGCCTCGGATTGTATTACGTGAAACGTATCGCCGCTGCCCATGGAGGCGACGTTCATGTGAGCAGCAAGCCCGGGCAGGGAACGACTTTCAGGATTAGGATACCTAAATAGATAACTATATGAATCACAGGCGTTTCCTGGCGTACAACCGTATTTACGCATTCGCAGCAATAAAACCAGGCATCGGCGACACCGGCATTTCCGGAGGTACTCCTGTTATGCGTAACCATTTGTCTAACCCTGTTAATCATTTCAGATCATGATGAAAATACTGTTAGCTGAAGACGATATAGACTTTGGGAACATCCTTTCGCAATATGTTTCCCTGAGCGGATTTGAGGTTATCCTTGCCCGGAATGGTAATGAGGCGTGGGAGATGTTCCATAAGGAAAAGCCTGATATATGTGTACTGGACGTCATGATGCCTGAGATGGACGGCTTCACCTTCGCTGAGAAACTGAGGGCAGAAGAACCCGGTATACCTTTTATCTTCCTAACGGCCAAGAGTCTCAGGGAGGATATGATCAAGGGCCTGAAGCTGGGTGCTGATGACTATATCACCAAGCCTTTTGACCCGGAGATGCTGATGCTGAGGCTCAACAATATCCTGAGGAGAGTTTATGCCGTGGTGGAGGATGAATATACCATAAGTCATACAACGATGAAATATAACTCCCTGGAGCTGATTACCCCTTCAGGGAAAGAGAGGCTCACACTCCGCGAGGCCCAGCTCCTCCGCCATCTTATCATAAACAGGAACAAGACACTCACCAGGGAGCAGATCCTTACCGAGATATGGGGCCAGGACGATTATTTCCTGGGCAGAAGCATGGATGTATTCATCAGCCGGCTTCGTAAATACCTGTCTCCTGATCACGGCATCGCCCTGCGTACACTTAGGGGCATGGGCTTCATACTGGAAGAGATCAGGTAATAGCCTCAGAAAAAAGCATATACAGTGGAAGCGATCCGGGTGACCACTTTGTGAGCCTGCAATTTCAGTATCCCAGGGTAAAATCCTTTTCTGTTGCAGGGATGCCCTCCTTCATCCAGGCTGGCATCTCCTCCCCTTTAAGATAATGATTGAAGAACTGTGACATTCTCTTCTGGAAGTCTATCCTGTTTGGCAACTTAAGTGGCCAGTGAGGCTCACCGTTGTAATTCAGCAGCCAGGCCGGCTTGCCCAGGCGCCGCAGGGCGATGAAGAACTCTATTCCCTGGTACCACGGCACATGACCGTCATGATCATCTGCCAGGATAAGGATGGGCGTCTCTATCCTGTCAGCGTAAAACAAAGGTGAATTTTCCCAGTAAAGAGCAGGAGCCTCCCAGATTGTAGCCCCGATGCGGCTCTGCTGATGTTCATACTGCATCGAACGGTTGAGCCCCGTGGCCCAGCGGATGCCTCCGTAGGCACTGTACATGTTTACCACCGGCGCTCCGGACTCAATAGCAGCAAAAAGGGTTGTGCGGGTAGCAAGGTATGCCACCTGGTAGCCACCCCAGCTGTGACCCTGGGCGCCAATATGTTTCTCATCAACAAAACCTTTGTCAATCAGAGACATGACTCCGGGCATCACACAGTTATATGCACTCTGCCCGGGGTATCCGTCAACATAATGAACATCCGGATTAAAGACAAGATAACCGTTGCCGGTATAATAGTGATAATCTATTGTCGATCTGCCCGGCTCAGGTATCCTGTGCCTGAACAGCTCCGTCGAACTCTTCTCATAGAAGTTCACGATCATAGGGTACTTCCGTCCAGGATCAAAATCCTCAGGTTTGTAAAGCAACCCTTCAATCTGACGCCCGTCAAGCGAGGTCCACCTTACAACCTCGGCAGTACCCCATCTGAACTCCTTCTGCTGAGGATTGGCATCAGTGAGTTTCTTCTCCTCACTGAAAGAGATATCCGACAAATAATAGTCGGGGAAAAGACCGAAGTTCTCCCTGGTGTAAATGAGCTTCTTGCTGTTTTTGGCTTTCACCGGCTCACCAAGGCTGTATTCCCCTCCCGTCAGCTTGACAGGATTATCTTTTTTCCTCAGGTCAAACGAATAAAAACCTTCACACCTGGTCACCTCGTCAGTACCGTGGAGATACTGTCTTTCAGAAGGGTCAATATAATCATTCTCACTGTCGAAGTCGAGCAGTTTATACTTAATACCTTCACTCCTGCCGTTGACTGTCACGTTGACCGGTGCACGTCCGGCCCCGGGATCGAGTGACCAGAGATCATACTTGTCAGAGACGATAAGAGCTATATCATCCTTCAGCCATCCGGCGGCCGGGTATGACCCGGGCAGGTCAGGCACATCGTTCAGCTCATCCCATGCCCTGAGTGTAGCCGGTGAAGTAAGCCTGTTCTCCCTGCCTGAGGCGATATCCCACGCATACCATGAACTGTCAGCATCATGGTACCAGTACAGGTATCTGCCTTCAGGAGAGAAACGCATCCTGTCCCTCTGCTCCTCCCTGATCTTAACAGCCTCTCCGGTAACAACATCAACCAGCCAGACATCTGTTTTTGCGACCCCTTCCCACATCGACTCGAGATCATACGGCAGGGACGAGAATGCTGCGGCCCTGGGCCCGTCTCCTTTATCCGGTAACTGTATGCCAGGTCTCTCCTCCGTTGCCAGCTGGACTATTCTCTTTGTATCTGCGTGATATACTGCAGTATAGAATTTCTTCATTTCGTGCGACTTACCGATTACCTGCGCGGTATGCAACGTACCCTCTTCCCAATGCCAGACATCAACATTGGCACGGTCTTCATCGAGCACAGTGGTATCCTTTATCTTATATTCAGGAGAGGTTCCAAAGTAGAGTCTCCTTGTCTTTTCACCGAATGTGAGCGGTGCATTTTCGTTGATTATCCACCCTTCCGGTATTCCTTCGGTCCCGGCAGCTGCTGCCAGCGACGCCAGTCCCTTTCCATCCCAGTAACAAAGAGAAAAAGTATTACCGGCTTTGTCCTTATCGTCAAAAGAGAGGATAAATGCGGCCCTTTCTCCCTTCTTGTCTATGGTGAGCTGTTTGTATTTCGCCTTGCCTGAATACAAAATGCTTCGCTCTTTCTTTTTCAGGTCGACGATGACTACTCCCGGCTCTGTACCGTTATCGTCTCCTGTAGTTGCACAGATGATCTTCTCAGCCTCCGCGGCAAAATGGTATTCTGTAACAAATGTCACCGAGTCGGTTCCTCCGCCCGAGAGGTCTCTGTAAAAAAGGGTATAGCCATTTTCAGCTGATTGGCTCTTTGGCTTTTTACCATTCTCCTTACTGCTGCCAGTGGTATCCCTCGGAGCAGTTGGCTTGCTCTTCACAGGTTCGGTCTGCCAGGCTACCCAGCCTGACCATTTCGCCGGCACACCGAATGACTTCAGTCTCAAGATGGTGTCTGTAACACCGGTCGCCACATTATAGATCCCCAGTTTATCAAGCGGCATCTCCTCCTTCTTTGTCTTTTTAAGCTTCAGAGCTCTCACCGTGTCCTGCGGCGGCTTGATTGTGAAAA
>QKGI01000115.1 GCA_003250475.1 Bacteroidota bacterium
AACCTTTCCTCGGCTTCGGTCATGAAGCTTTATCCCACCTCGGTGGCACTATCCCTTCTCGGCCCGGACTACAGGTATTCCACCAGGATTTTCATTTCCGGACAGCTGAACAAAAAGAGAGGAGTCCTTGATGGTGATATCGTCATTGTTGGAGGTGGAGATCCCGCCCTTGGCTCTGAGTACTTCGCGGATTACTATGGTGACGTCACAGGGGACTGGGCAGCCTCTCTCTCATCCTGCGGGATAAAGCGTGTCAAAGGCCGTGTCACAGCCGGCAAATCAATATATGACTTTAATCCTGCACCATCGGGATGGGCCTGGGGTGACCTGGGGCAGTATTATGGTGCAGGGGTCTACGATATAAACATCAATGATAATAAATTCAACATCTACATTACCGGACGGAACGAAGGCCAGCCGGCAATGATCGACTCGGTTGAGGATTACGGAAAAGATATCGAATTAACAAATTACCTGGTATCCTCCGGGCGGACAGACAGGGGTTATGTCTTCAACGCCCCCTACTCTGCCAGGGCCTGGATTAACGGGAGCGTTCCTGCGGACAGCAGCTTCGCCCTGAAAGCCTCAATAGCCGATCCTCCGGTGGCGCTGGTCAGAAAGCTGGATGCCTCCCTGAGAGCTGCAGGGATCAAAATTGACGGGAGACCATCAGCATCCAGGGTTTTGTTTGACGGTGAGGGTAGTGAGCCGGTGTGCCTGACTCTGTCACCGCCACTCGCGGAGCTGGTAAAGGTGACCAATCACGAGAGCGTCAATATGTATGCGGAGGCTTTCAGAAAACATCTCGGATACAAGATCCTCGGAGAAGGAACCTTCAGTGCCGGGTCTGAGGTTATACGTGACTTTCTTGACTCTATCGGTTGCAAACCCGGTGTAGCGGTGATGCTTGACGGGTCGGGGCTCTCCTCGAATAACAATATCAATGCCCTTATGACTGTAAAGCTTCTTGTGCATATGTATAACAGCAGCTGTTCGGAAGCATTCCTGGCTTCTCTCCCCGAAGGCGCCGTCTCAGGTACCATGAAAAGCTATTTCAGGGACGAGTTCTTCAAAGGAAAGGTAGTGGCAAAAACGGGTACAATCACAAGTGCGAAATCATTTGCCGGGTACTGCATAACCAATACCGGCAGAAGGGTGGCATTTACCATGTTCTGCAATGGTTTTACTGTTCCGTCAAGGAAGATGACCGACAACATGGAGAAGATAGTGAAAGAGATCATCCGGAATTATTGAATCATAATCCCCGGGCAGGAAAATAATCTATTGCCTCATTCCCGTTTTAAGATACTTTAACATAATGATTTAAATAAACCCGTAATTTTGCGGGTCAGAATATTGAATATGACCGATAGATGAAAAAGGGAACGAAGGTAGTCTTATGGATCAGCATTCCACTTGTCCTGTTAATCTGGTTTGCAGGTCCTCGTCTTGGCCTGTGGGGTGACAGGGACCTGAAGAAAAATGTCGTTGTTTCTCCTGCCCAGGCACCAGGGCAGGGACAGGGACCAGCGCAGGGGCAGCGCTCCGGCGGACAACAGGGCCAGGGACAACTGCCGGTGACAGGAACTGTGGCAAAACCATCATACCTGACGAGCGGCATAAGGTCAGCAGGTTCACTTATTGCCAATGAAGAGGTGGATATCGTGAGCAAGGTATCCGGAAAGGTAACCGGAGTATATTTCAGGGAGGGCAGCAGGGTAAAGAAAGGAGACCTGCTTGTAAAGATATACGATGAGGACCTGCAGGCACAGCTGAGACGTTCCGAGATACAGGAGAAGATGCTTGCCGAGAAGCTTGAAAGGCAGAGAGTGCTGCTTACCAAAGACGCTGTCAGCCGTGAGGCTTTTGATCAGTTGCAGACAGATTACAATGTTATACTGGCGGACATAAATCTCCTGAAGGTACGTATAGCGGAGACAGAGGTTCGGGCACCTTTTGACGGAATAGTCGGATTCAGGTATGTCAGTGAAGGATCTTATGTACAGCCATCGGTTAAGGTAACCCATCTGACAGACCCGTCTATACTTAAGCTTGAGTTCGCCATCGCTGAGAAATACGTCTCCGCCGATCTGGCCGGAAAGAAGATATCATTTCAGACGGAAGGGTATCCCAATGAGTTCTTTGCCACTGTTTACGCTGTTGACTACCGTATAGATGAAACAACACGTACCATAGGACTAAGGGCCCGTTATGACAACAGGGACGGACGGCTTGTGCCCGGGATGTTTGCCTCCCTCACCCTGATAACTGATGAAAACAACAACGCTCTCCAGATACCGACGGAATCCGTTGTTCCCGAGATGAATGAAAAAAAGGTATGGGTCTGCAGGGGCGGCATGGCAAGCCTTATACCTGTAGTCACCGGAACCAGAACAGCTACCATGGTTGAGGTCCTCTCAGGTATCTCGGCCGGTGATACCGTACTGACCACCGGCCTCATGCAGCTGAGGGAGAATATGCCGGTAAGAGTTACTATTATACAGTGAGGTGACGGAGACCTGGCACCTTATTATCAAATCTGAATAAATGAGTCTTTCGTCATTAAGCATAAAGAGACCGGTACTTGCCACAGTGATGGCCCTGGTGATCCTGATCTTAGGGGCTATAGGCTATACTTTCCTGGGTGTCAGGGACTATCCCAGTGTTGACCCTGCCATTGTAACGGTGTCAACCTCCTTCCCGGGTGCCAACTCTGATGTCATTGAGACACAGATCACTGAACCTATTGAGTCTGCCATAAACAGTGTTCAGGGCATACGTTCCATTTCAAGTTCCAGCAGTGACGGATCTTCACGTATCACCGTGGAATTCAAGCTGGAGGTTGATATGGAGACAGCTGTGAATGACGTGAGGGACAAAGTCTCAGGCGCCATGCGGCGGTTACCGCAGGATGTAGACCCCCCGGTGGTGCAAAAGGCAGATGCCGACGCCCAGCCGATTTTTGCCGTGACCCTTCGCAGTGACACGAGGTCAGTCATTGATGTCAGTACCTTTGCCGAGATAAATTTCCGGGAGAGACTACAGACCATCTCGGGGGTCAGTGCAGTCAGTGTCTGGGGTTCGAAGAAACTAGCCATCAGGATGAAGATGGATCCTTCCAGGCTGGCTGCTTACGGGCTGACGCCTCTTGACGTTCGTAATGCAGTCACAAGGGAGAATATAGAACTGCCTTCGGGAAGAATTGAAGGTGACAATACCGAACTTACAATAAGGACACTCGGACGACTGCGTACCGTTGACGAGTTTAATGACCTGATCATTACCAAGAACGGTGACCGCGTGGTCAAATTCAGTGACATAGGAATAGCCGAGATAGATGCTGAAAACATACGCTCGCATCTTTTGAGCAATAACAACCCGGCTGTGAATGTGGTACTGGTGCCTCAGCCGGGAGCGAATTACATTGACATAGTCGATGAAGCAAAGGTCATGCTTGAACAGCTTAAAAAAGACCTCCCCGATGATATCACTATGGAGGTTCTTTTTGACAACACCCGGTACATCAGGGAATCTATCAAGGAGGTGAAGAACACCATTTTTGTGGCCTTTTTGCTCGTAGTGCTGGTCATCTTCCTCTTCCTGCGAAACTGGAGGACAACCCTTATCCCGGTCGTGGCCATACCTGTGGCTCTTATAGGAGCCTTCTTTGTGATGTATATGTTCGGCTTCACGATTAACATCCTGACACTCTTTGCCATTGTCCTGGCAATCGGTCTGGTTGTTGATGATGCCATTGTTGTTGTGGAGAACATATACACCAAGGTGGAGCATGGTATGTCACCTATGGAGGCCGCCCTGAAAGGATCGAAAGAGATATACTTTGCCATCATAGCAACAACCATTGCGCTTGTTGCCGTCTTCTTCCCAATAGTATTTCTGCAGGGTGTCACAGGCCGGCTTTTCAGGGAGTTCAGCCTTGTTATTGTGGGGGCAGTGGTAATCTCGGCATTCCTTGCTCTCTCCCTGACACCGATGATCTCCTCGAGGATACTCAAGCCGAACGCAATAAGAGGCCGCTTCTACAAAACTACCGAGCCATTCTTTGCCGGAATGATTAACATTTACAGGAAAGCAATCACCTCTTTCCTTAAAGTAAGGTACTGGGCGCTCATAATCATCCTCGTTGCCGGTGCTCTCATAGCATGGCTGTGGACACTCCTGCCATCAGAGATGGCACCTCTTGAGGACCGTGGGTACATCAATATCAGTGCAAGAGCGCCCGAAGGTGCTACCTACGAATACATGACCAGTTATATGGAAACCATCTACCCGGTTGTCCAGGAGCAGGTGCCTGAAAGTGACGATATAATGTCAATGGTAGGCCATGGAGGCGTTAACTCAGCCAACATGAGAGTGAGGCTCGTTGATCAGGGTGAACGCAAAAGATCGCAACAGGAAATTGCCGCCGGACTCTCACCTATCCTCAGGCAGTATACCGGCGCCCGGACCATTGTCTCGCAGCAGCAGACTTTTGGGTCACGACGCGGAGGCCTGCCTGTGCAGTATGTGATTCAGGCCAAAAACCTTGAAGACCTTAAGAGGGTGATACCAGATTTCATGGCAGTGGTATCGGAGAGCCCGTATTTTTCGGCCAGCGACGTCAACCTGAAGTTTACAAAACCTGAGCTGACCGTCCTAATAAACCGTGAGAAAGCCTCAATGATGGGAGTCAATGTGCAGAACATTGCCCAGACACTTCAGCTCACCATGAGCGAACAGAGGATCGGTTATTACATCCTTAATGGAAAACAATATCAGATATTCAGCCAGTTTGACAAGTCAAAACGAAATGATCCCCGCGACCTCACAAGCACCTATGTGCGAAATGACAAGGGTAAGCTGATCCAGCTTGATAATATCGTCGATATACGTGAAAGCAGCCTGCCTCCCCAGTTGTACAGGTACAACAGGTTTGTCTCAGCAACAATTTCGGCAGGGCTTGAAGGAAAGCACACTCTCGGCGAGGGCATCGAGGAGATGGACAGGATAGCCGACAGGGTGCTTGACGAGAACTTCAGCACCACCCTGTCAGGAGACTCCAAAGACTTTGTGGAGAGCACCTCCAGCCTGATCTTTGCATTTGTGCTGGCTCTTGTGCTCATATACCTGGTTCTCTCTGCCCAGTTCGAGAGTTTCCGTGATCCGGTCATCATACTGGTAACTGTACCTCTGGCGCTCATTGGGGCTCTGTTTGTGATGTTGTTAACCGGGCAGACACTCAATATTTTCAGCCAGATAGGATTGATCATGCTTATCGGTATGGTTGCCAAGAACGGGATACTCATTGTAGAGTTTGCTAACCAGCGGCAGCAGGCAGGGTTAGGTGTCACGGAAGCTGTTCGGGAGGCTGCCGTATCGCGCTTCCGTCCGATACTGATGACAAGTCTTACAACTATTCTCGGCATCATGCCGCTGGCACTGGCTACAGGTGCAGGGGCAGAGAGCCGTATCTCCATGGGCGTGACTGTGGTTGGCGGAATGTTCTTTGCCACATTCCTGACACTCTTCGTAGTTCCCTCGATTTACAGTTACCTGGCAGGAAGAAAAAAAGCAGAAACGGAAACCAATGAGACAACCCAGGCTTAGTTTGATTATTATATTGCTTATTACCACGGTGACTCTGCAGGCGCAGAAGACCATGCCTCTTGACGAGTTCATCATACAGGCTCTCGAGAATAACTACTCCCTCAAGATAAGCCGTAACGACGAAGCGATAGCCGGGAACAATGTGTCCCTGGCTCCCTTCCTGCCAACAATCACCGGTACCGGCAGGCAGTCTCAGACCGACAATAATACCAGCTCATCCTCCTCAACAGGCGAGCTGTCGCGAACCAACCTTTACAGCGCAGGGGTAAACCTTAACTGGAAGATCTTCGACGGCCTCGGGATGTTCACCACCTACAGCCGGCAACAGGAACTTCTTGCCATGAGCAGCCAGAGAGTGAAGATAGATGTCGAAAACCTGATCATGAGGGTTTGCTCTGAATACTACAACATCATTGTTCAGCAAAACCGGATGGAGTCGGCCCTTACCTCCCTGGCCCTATCTAAGTCGCGCTACGAGAATGCCGAAGAGAAATACCTGCTCGGGGTGATTTCAGGGCTCGACCTTCACCAGGCCCGTATCGACCTTAATGCCGACAGCTCGGCAGTTCTGATGCAGCAGGAGACAGTTATCAGCGCATATATCCGGATGACAAACCTTCTGAATGCCGGTCACGAGATCAATTTTAATATCAGCGATACCATTATCCTGGCACGTGAAATAGACATTGACTCACTGAGGGAGAGGACTCTCAGTTATAATAACCAGCTGATACTTGCGCGCCAGGGTGAAGTACTGTCCAAATATGACCTTGATGCCGTGAGAGCACAACGTTACCCGAACATATCCTTCTCCACCGGTTATAATTTCTCACGGTATGAATATCCATGGGCAGCCAGTTCTTATTCACAGACCAACGGCCTGAACTGGGGATTTAACCTGTCATGGAGCATCTTTTCGGGTTTTGAGACCAACAGGAAGATAGCCAATGCAAAGATTGAGACCGAGAGCAGCAGGCTGGCCTATCTGGATATAGAGAATGAGATTCTTGGTGAGCTCGACCTGCTATATAATACCTACAGGAATAATATTATCGTTACCAATTTCGAGACCCAGAGTGCTGAGCTGGCAAGAGCATCACTTGAAATCGCAATGGAGCGTTACCGGCTGGGGTCACTGTCAGGACTCGAGTTCAGGGAATATCAGAATAACTATCTTAATGCAATCAACAGGAGGCTGACTGCATTATACCAGGCAAAGATTTCTGAAATCGGACTGAGACTTCTGGCCGGAGAGCTCACTGAATAGATTTGTCTCTCCTCCCCTTTCTGTAGGCACCTATGCCTTTCCATACGAGCCAGACTACAAACAGTGCTCCTATGGCATACATTATCCAGTCGATGTAAGGAAGAATATATTCACGCTTGTCGTAGGCAAAATAACCTATGATGGCAAGAATGACATTCCAGATCGCAGCTCCGAGGAAAGTAAAGAGAAGGAACGCGCCTATCTTCATTCGCGACAGCCCTGCCGGGATGGATATCAGCTGACGGACTGCCGGCACGAGCCTCCCGATAAAGGTCGATGTCTTACCGTGTTTCACGAAGTAATGTTCTGCCTTTTCCACTGCCTCGCGGTTTATGAGGAGGAGGTGAGCCCATCTGGTGTCGGCCAAACGGTAAAGTAACGGTCTTCCAAGCCATACCGATAGATAATAGTTAATCACCGCTCCTGTCATGGCCCCGGCTGTCGATGAGAGCATCACCCCTGCCATGGTCAGGCTGCCCTCGGCTGCCTTCCATGCAGCAAATGGCACAACTATCTCTGAAGGAAAAGGAATAAATGAACTCTCAATGGTCATCAGGATGTATATGGAAAAGTAGTTAAGGTTAGCCATATACCAGTCAAAGACCGTCTGAAAAATATCCATATTCTGGTTTTGTTTGGTCTGAAGGTCTAAGGTCTGAAGGTCTGAAGGTCTGAAGTCTGAAGGTCTGACTTCTGACTTTTAATTCCTTATTACCACATTATTAACTTCCGCCATCTGACATTAAGACTTAAGACCTTCAGACTATAAGACTTTAGACTATAATATCTTCACGCATCAATATTGGCATATTTAGCATGTCTCTCGATAAACTCTCTCCTCGGAGGTACCTCATCGCCCATCAGCATGGAAAAGATGTGGTCAGCTTCTGCTGCACTGTCGATTGTTACCTGCCGCAGTGTCCGTGTATCAGGGCTCATGGTGGTACCCCACAGCTGTTCAGCATTCATTTCACCGAGGCCCTTATACCTCTGTATCACTACGCCGGCCTCTTTCCCCTGTCCTAACTCCTGCACTGCAGCCTCACGTTCCTCCTCACTCCAGCAGTACTTCTCCGACTTGCCTTTCTTAACAAGGTATAGTGGCGGTGTGGCGATATATATGTGTCCGTTTTCAATGAGCTCTTTCATATATCTGAAGAAGAAGGTCATTATAAGGGTTGTGATATGGGAGCCATCGACGTCAGCATCTGTCATGATAATCACCTTTGCATACCTTAGACCTGAGGTGTTCAGTGCTTTGCTGTCGTCCTCCGTTCCGATGGTGACGCCGAGGGCGGTAAAGATGTTCTTTATCTCCTCATTATCAAAGATTTTATGTTGCATTGCCTTCTCCACGTTCAGTATCTTACCCCTCAGCGGCAGTATTGCCTGAAAGCGGCGGTCACGTCCCTGCTTGGCTGTTCCGCCTGCAGAATCACCCTCAACAAGAAAGATTTCCGATACCGAGGGATCACGGTCGGCACAGTCGGCCAGCTTCCCGGGCAGCCCTGATCCCGACAGAACATTCTTTCTCTGTACCAGCTCACGTGCCTTGCGTGCGGCATGGCGTGCCGTCGCAGCCAGTATCACCTTCTGGACTATCGATCTTGCGTCTTTGGGATTCTCCTCAAGATAGTTTGACAGGGCATTGCTGACAGCTATATCAACCGCTCCCATCACTTCAGTGTTTCCCAGCTTGGTCTTGGTCTGACCTTCGAACTGAGGCTCGGCAACCTTGACGGAGATAACAGAAGTAAGACCCTCCCGGAAGTCATCACCGTTGATATCGAACTTGAGCTTGGAGGTCATTCCTGAATCCTCAGCATACTTCTTGAGAGTCCGGGTGAGACCCCTCCGGAAACCGGCAAGATGTGTCCCGCCCTCAATGGTGTTTATATTGTTTACATACGAATGTACATTCTCCGAGAATGATGTGTTGTACTGCAGAGCCAGCTCGACAGGTATATCTCCCTTGTCGTAGTTGATATAAATAACCTTGTCTGTCAGTCTCTCCCTGTTGACGTCAAGATACTCGACGAACTCCATCAGGCCACGTTCAGAAAAGAACCGTTCGGTCACATGGTGCTGCTCATTGCCATTCTCGGCCACCTCTCTCCTGTCAGTAAGGGTAAGAAGGATATTCTTATTGAGGAAAGCCAGTTCCCTGAGGCGGGCAGCCAGGATATCGAACTTGAAATCGACGGTCTGGAAGATAGTGTCATCAGGCATGAAGGTGGTAATGGTGCCGGAGCCATCCGACAAACCGTCCTGTGAGACAGGGGCCAGAGGTTTGCCTCTTTCATACGATTGTGACCACTTCTTTCCCTGCCTCATTACTTCAACCGTCATCCGTGATGAAAGGGCATTGACGCATGAGACACCCACACCGTGGAGCCCTCCTGAGACTTTGTATGAGTCTTTATCAAACTTACCGCCGGCATGCAGGACGGTCATAACAACCTCAAGTGCCGAACGCTTCTCCTTTTCATGCATCTCCACGGGAATACCGCGGCCGTTATCAACTACCGTAATGGAACTGTCTTCATTTATTGTCACATCAATCTGTGAACAGAAGCCCGCAAGTGCCTCATCAATAGAATTATCAACGACCTCATAGACAAGGTGATGAAGTCCCCTTATCCCAACATCTCCGATATACATTGCCGGCCTCTTCCTGACGGCTTCCAGGCCTTCCAGTACCTGGATACTGCCAGCCGAATACTGGTCCTGCTCCTCACTCCTCTTTCTCTGTTCCTCTGTAGTCATTATAAGTAGTTTTATAATCTGTATTTCGTGGTATTAACAGTTTGATAACTTGTGATTTATAAAATCACACAAAGGTAATAAAATCTACCGGTTTTACCTCCGGAATTGAGAAATAATCTTGAAATAGATATGAACAACAGGGCCTCCCAGGAAACACCTACAGGCTATATGAAAGACCTCCCAGAATCATGAAATTTCTGGAGGGGTAATAGTTCCATTCAAAATAGCGGTTGTATGAAATATTGTTGCACCTGACCCAGAATGAAATCTCCGGTGTATACCTGTATTCAATCCCCATGTTCAGGTTCGGATGCCAGGCTAACCTCGCTATGTTTTGCGGAGCCTTCACCCTGGCATACCTGTCACCGGTGAATGACAGTGCGGCCGATGCTATTATTTTGTTCCTGAGGTTATAGTCAGCTTTCATAAGGGCATCCCATCCTGGCTTATGCCATGCATACTCCTGTCCTGACAGGTCATAGCCATAATAATTGCCTCTGAGAGTGAGCGTCATCTGTGGGTTGACCGGAAGGCCGATTTCTCCATGAACCTTGAGGAGATTGCCATCGGAGTAAACCGGCACAAAGTAGTTACCGTAACCGATAGTATCATTCATGAACATAAGCATGTCCTTGAACAGTGTATAGCTCACGTTGAGGGCGTAGGTTGCGTTGACATTCATGGTGCCCGAGACTCCTGCGGTAATCCTGAGCTGATTATCAGTGTTGCGAAGGTTGTACAGGGTATCACCGGGAAGCATCCATGGATTGACATAGGCGATGTTCCGTGCCTGGTTATTATCCAGGTTGCCGTCGATGGATGCTGTAAACCTGAGGAATTTTGGTATTACCCTGAAGGTAAAGGAGACATCAGGATAGAAATACATATAGAGCTTTAAATCGCCACCCACAAGCGGATCATGGTTCTCCTTGAAATCTCCGGCCACCTTCATTCCGAAGCGGAACCTCCAGTCTTCATTTCCTTTGGTGATATAAGGTGCAAGAGCAATGAGGTTACGTGATCTTTTTTCAATTCCGCCTGCAAAGAGGTAGAGGTCATACTCCGCATCCATACCTGCATACAATCCGAACATATTCGTCCCTGCACTGACAGTCAGACCGGGGTTGTGCTGTATACCGTCTCCCTGGCGGGTGAACATATTATATCTGAGTGTGGCATCCCAGTTGAGATCGCTCGAGTCAGGCTCCATCGTGAAGTATCTTACTTTCCCCGACAGGTCGTAATAGAGTGATCTTATATCCTTTTTGTCGGGGTCATATCCCAACACTTCCGGATCATATCCATAGGCGAACCTTGACATCTGTCTGAAGTCAAGGTCAGCATCCAGCCGGCTTCGCCTGAAGTACTTCTTACCATACAAGAGTGCCTGGTTATCCAGGAATCCTCCATATACCCGCGCATCGTTCGCAAGTTCAATTTTACCTGCAGAGCCGTATGTACGTGTAAACAGCCCCACAGCACCCTTTCTCGATCTGCCGTTGGATATGCTCACCTCGAGGAAAGGCGACAGGTAGGTTCCAAATCCAAGGCTCACATAGCCTTTTTTCAGAGCAGGCAGAGCTTCCGGGGAGAGCTGGGCTGATTTTATCGGACTGACAGCATACTCAGGCACAAACGATCCGGGTGTAAAATCATAGCTGAACGTTACATTCACTGTTGTCGTATCCTCTGCTGCCGGCAGAAGTGTCCTCTTGGCAGCTTCCTGCAGACTGGGTTTATAAGGATTATACAATGTAACTGACCTCCTTATTGTCTCTTCCTCGGTCTGACCAGCGGCAACCACTGAAATCAGAAGAGCAGCTGTTGTGATATACGTTTTTACTTTCATAGCTTTCTCCTTTGTTTTGATCAGTTCCGTGCCGCACTGCCCTGATTGCCGGAACCTCCGGAGGGTTCCTCAGAGGTTAGTTTCATGAGCTTTGCACGTGCTTCATCAAGAATGCCATCGTTTGGCACGGTGTAATAGTCTATAAGGCTTTGCAGTGTTGCCTTTGCCTGGAAAGTGTCTCCCTTCCTGACGGCAATATCGGACAACAGTATGAAGGTCTTACCTGTCCAGTAGGCATGCGGTGAACTCATATCAACAAACTCATTGGCCTCCTTCTCTGCTCCGCTTATATCACCCGCCATCCAGAGCAGTTCTGCCACGCGGTATTTTGACTCTGCGCCATATTTTGTCGACACTTCCTGGGCTACCCTGCGATAGTCATCGAGGGCCTCTTCATTATTGCCGAGCCTCTGGTTGGCTTTAGCCGTCAGGAATGTTGCCTCACGGGCGAGGTCCTCTGTCAGTTTCCCCGATTCAAGCACCATCCCGGCTGAGGAGATCACCTTTTCATCATCGCCTATGGCAGATGCCGAACGCATCATCCCGAGATAGGCATACATCCTGTTCTCAGCATTGGATGCCTCCCGGCTCAGCTGTTCATATAGCTCCCACGCCTGGTTATAGTCTGCTTTGCCGAAGGTAATTGAGGCAGCTCCCAGTAACGACTGTTCCATGAACTGGTTGTTACCTATCCGGATTACCTGGATATAGAGCCCTAGCGCCTCATCAGTATTACCTGACCTGTTAAGACAGTCAGCCAGGTAGAATCTGGCGTTAGTGACAAAGTTACCGGATGGGTAATCCCTGATATAATTCCTGAATATCTCTGACGATCTGTCGCAGTTACCTTTTACATATTGGTTCTCACCTGAGATATACGTCATTGAATCACGTGTGGAAACCTCTATATCTCCCATGCCTTCCACGGTCTTCATATATGCAAAGAACGATTCCACGTCGTCCATATCAGTATATGCATTCCTCAGACCATTGACAGCATTACGGGCCTCGGGAGTGTTCCTGTAGTTCTCCATCACCTTTTTATATTGCGCCACTGCCTTTTCATTCTCGCCGGAATTATAGTATATCAGACCGAGCTGCACCAGGGCCGGTGGAACAAACTGGCTTTTTGTATACCAGGCTATAATATTTGTAAAGTCAGCTTCTCCCTTTGACGGCTGGTTTATGGCGACATAAGCCCTGCCTCTTTCAAAGAGGGCATTAGGAACATAGGTTGATTTCGGATACCTGTTAATCAGGGCCGTGAGGGTAGATATCTTCGCTTCATTGTTATTACTCAGTCCCTGTGCAAACCCTTTCTGGAACATCGCATAATCCGCATCGAAATTTGAATAAGCGATGACCTTGTCATAATAGCTTATTGCTGAAGGATAATCAGCCCTGATATAGTAGCAGTCAGCAATGCGGTTATAGGCATCTGCTGCTACATCAGGTCTGGAAGTCTGGTTAAAGCTGTTGATGAATGCCATAAAAAGTGACAGAGCCCTGGCATACTCCCCCTCATTATACCATACATATCCCAGGTTGTAGTCAGTAAGTTCATATCCTGGAATAGTCCCGGCACCTGGCAGTCTTCTGAAAGCCTCCCAATCGCCGGCTGCCTCTTCTGCTTTGCCCAGCCGGTAGTTTGCCTCCGCTCTCCAGTAGAGTGCCTGAGCCCGGAGCTCCGGGCTCATCTCCTTGTACAGGAGGGATTTGTCAAACAGACTAACAGCATCACCATACTGCTTGTTCCGGAACTGCTCCACACCGCGGTAGTAGGTAACCTTCTGGTATGCCCTCTTCAGTCTGTCATCCTTGCTGGATATCTTTTCAAGGGAGTTCAGAGCGGCCTGGTAGTTTTTCAATCTCATGTAGGCAGAGATAAGATAATCATATGCCTCTGAGACGTGCTCGGAGCCGGGGTATGTCTGGATATAATCATGCAGAGCCTCTATCCCCTCTCCGAAGGGTGCATATGAGTTCTCATATGCCAGCTTGGCGAAGTTAAGCAGTGCCTCCTCCTTAACGTCAGGGTCGTAACTCATCCTGGAAGCAGCGGAGAAAGCCATCTGTGCCTTCTTCTTGTCACCACTCTTCAGATAACAGGAGCCGAGCATGAAGTAAGCGTTCTGAGACAGGATATCACTTCTTCCGGCCACCTGAGTAAAAAGCTTTGTGGCCTTATCGATAGCGTCCGTTTTGTAGTAGCTGAACCCCAGTTCATACTTGTCATTCCTGTCGCTCAGCCTTGTCTCCTTAATGAATTTCTCAAGGTAAGGTATAGCTTCGTTATACTGACCTTTCTGAAAATGGGCATCGCCGATGAAACGGTACAATTCTGTCTCCCTGCTCTTTCCTGCCTGGTCAATCAACGACGGTGCCGTCTCGAGTATGCCGTCATAGTTTTTGTCAATGTAATAGATCTGTACGATATAAAAGGGTACAATGCCGCCGAAGGTCTCATCATTCCTGAGCCTCTCAAAGCCTTCGAGAGCTGTTCTGTAGAATCCATTCTCGTACGCAATGGCAGCGTAATAATATATCGCCGGCGGAGTATATTCAGTATCAACGTCAATCAGTTCAGCGAAGAACATTTGCGCTTTCTTCTCATCTCCACGCCGGTAATGCGAATAACCTGACTTAAACAGGTATTCGGGTAGCTCCCTGTCAGATAACTGCAGCCTGTCTGTCTGTTCAAACCATTCTATGGCACAGGTATAATTTCGTTGCTGATAGCAGTACAATCCTGATTCGTACCTGGCTTCATTCAGTCTTGGGCTCTCACCATTGGAGGCAATAAACTTCTGCATCCGGAACTCGGCATCAGGACTCATCAGCCTCATCGATGCAAGGGCTGCATGATACTCAGCTTCGGCCCTTTCAAGTTTGTTTCCGTTCTTCTCTGCAGAAAGCCATTTGTCGAAAAGCTCAACAGCGGTGGCGTATTTGGCCTTCCCGTACATCTCGTATCCATTGTTCAGTAATGAGGTAAGCTCTTCGCCTGAGAACGACGACTGCGCTTTTGTGGAAGCTCCTGCAGCAAGGGCTGCAACCATCAAGATCATCAGTATCTTCCTGTTCATAACTTTATCCTTTCATGAGCCTTTGTTGACACAGATCCCCTGGCAGCATATCTCTGCCAGCAATTGTCTTATTAACAATATTTTGTGCGGGTTTCCCAGCCTGGTGTCTTAAGCCGTAAAAATACAACTATAAAAGTCCCTTAAAGTCTCCATACCACTCAATTTATCAACATCCATGCCACTGATTGTTAATTCTGTTTTAATTTGCACTAAAAGAGATCCGGATGGAAGAACCTGTGCCACTTGATACTATAATTGAACTTAAAGGCTGCTCGATCATGCAGCAGGATCACCTTGTGCTGTCAGACGTTAACCTTAAGGCAGAAAAGGGTGAATTCATCTATCTTGTCGGCAGGGTGGGCGGCGGCAAGACTTCACTTATAAGAACATTAAATGCCCAGTTGCCTCTTACCGACGGAGAAGGATGGGTGGCCGGCTTCAACCTCAGGACAATAAAAAAGCGGGATATACCCCATCTCAGGAGGAAGCTTGGCATAGTGTTCCAGGACTTCCAGCTGTTGACAGACAGGACTGTGCACGACAACCTCGAGTTTGCCCTCAGGGCTACGGGATGGACAAACAAGATAGCCCTGGAGGAGCGCATCAGGGAGGTACTTGAGAAGGTCGGACTGCAAAACAAAGGATTCAAGATGCCTCACCAGCTCTCAGGAGGCGAACAGCAGAGGGTGGTTATCGCACGTGCCCTGCTCAACGATCCTGAGATCATCCTGGCTGATGAACCTACGGGCAACCTTGACCCCGAGACATCAGAAGAGATACACATCCTGCTCAGGAACATCAGCGATAACGGCAGGGCTGTCATTATGTCCACCCATAAACATTCACTTGTAAAAAAATACCCTGCACGCACCATGCGCTGTGAAAACGGCAGGCTCACCGAATCGGACATGAACGACCAGGTGATAGAGCTGCTTTTCTGATCATTTCAAAAGTCTTACAGGCCAGGGCAGCCTGTTCCGGTAGAGACGCCAGTAGGTGGTCTTCTCACCCCCGAATGACTTCATGAAAATGGCAATCGAAGGAACCGATGATCCTGCAAAATCTACAGTCACACCTGTCCCGGCATTGGTCTTGATGATGTGATCTATGACATGATAGGCAGTCCTTAGTTCACGGCTCTTACGGCTTCCTGCCGTAAAGAGCAGCGTGAGGCGGTCTGACGTATCAAGCACAAACATTCCCCAGAGAAGCTTTCCTTTCGGAGACCTGACCCCAAGGATCCTGCCCTTCCTGGAATGAATGCAATAATCCATGAGCGAATGAAGGCGATGATAGCTTTCATCCCTGATGACACCGGCCCTTTTGCCTATGTTACTCCTGAAAAGGGATATCACCTCATGAGGTTTGACATCATCGACGATATCCTGAGGGTAACGGCGGGCGATGTTAATGTTCCGCCTGCAATCTGTCATATAGTTTATCCAGACAGTATCATACGGCTCATCCAGCTTCAGTTCATAATTGGAACGCGGAGTAACCGTATAGCCGGCAGGACTCACCTCCTGCCCTATGCTCAGGTCAATAAGCCTGTAAGACTCCGGCATAAAGGAGATAAACTCACCGGCAATCTTTTCCCTGTCGCCATCCGGGGTGAAAAGACCCAGCTGTTGCAGAAAAACAGGTGTTGCTATATAGCTGAACCCGTATTTTCTTGCAGAAGGCAGCGGAAAAAGGGAGCAGTAATCATCGTCCACAAGGGCTGCCCAGCCGGGAGCCATGATATCAAGATACCATGACCATGCATATGGCTTTATCCCGGGTATTTCCGCCAGGCTTGCATCCCATCTTTGCCTGTCGATCTCCGCGTTATTAAGGTATGCTATCATACTTTCTGCATCGCCAGGGTTTCTTCGAACACTCTTCTCCATCCTTCCCATCCGTTTCCTTCTGACAGGGATGTGTTGTGCCATATGGAAATAAAAAGTCCTCCCACGCTTCTGGTTGTCGATATAAGCGATCTGATGACAGGCAGGGCCGCCTCAGGAGACAGATGCAGGTACTGTCTCAGAGTGCCGTCCATGAACTGGAACGGGACGATCGTAAGGTCTGTTGTCCTTTCCTTTGAGAGATCGTAGAATGGGAATGGGCGGGCTATTCCGGCCCTGAATCCTGGTTCGTCAGCGTATCCCATGGTAAAGTCATATTTTATGCCGGCATCCTCAAAGGCCTGGTAGCTTTCCGGTAAGCGGAGGAGAAGCCAGTGTTGCCTGGCCCTGTCTGCAGAGTGACCGGTAATGCTGCCATAACGGTCAGCTTCCATCTTCAGTGTTGCGGGACGGCCGGCTGACCGGTACGAGGGATGCAGGCCGCTGCCGAACAATCTGTCATATCTGCTTATTATCTCCCTGTAATCATGATCCCGATACGGAGGATTATGGTCATACTCGCCCTGATCACCCACAGGGAAAAAGAAGAGCGCATCAGTGCCATTGTTTTTAAGGCTCTGTTCGATGTAGTCAAAACTGTCATATGGATCAGCAATGGTACCGGCCATCGTTTTAATCCGCTCTGCCGGTCTGGCACCGTTGCCGGCAAGACCCTTTACCAGGCCTCCCACACTCCTCAGAAAGCCCCTGCTCCTGTAGGCAAACGGCTGATCGACGTCAACAGTCATCAGAGGCTTATATTCATTGTGCCTGATAGCCAGTACAGGATATAATTTAACAAGTTCTCCCGCAAGGTATCTCGACCAGATATCAACTACAGGTCTCTGCAGGAATCCCCCTCTGTATGCAAGTGATCTTGCACCGAGAAACCTTCCGTGTGCATCAGGTGAAAAAGGAAGATACTCCTCATACCTTGAAAGCATGTAAAACGCTGCGGAGAAGATATCGAAAGGGATACTGCCCCCGTCAACAGTAAAGATCATGGGAAGATCATCGAGATATGTCACCTCCGGTTCCAGCTGTGTTATTGTCCGACCGGAAAGAAGTCCCGATGGCTGAACCACAAAATGGTCTTTGACCTTCTCATCAGAGTAGATGATTGCCGGGTTGCCGCCTATGGTCCTCCTGTCTGTAGTCAATTCGTAACCGATACCCAGTACCGATTCGAAAATGACCCCGGCAACATATTCAAGTCGCGGGGTGATATCGGGTGCGTAGACAATTAACTTCTTCATTACCATATGTGCAAATTTAATAAATCAGAGGGTAACCTGCTCTGTCTTAACTGCCTAATTTATTAACAGAATTTCACGCCCCCAGTCCTTTATTTTATTACATTTGTTGTTAACGCATTTTTATCTTCACAATTTAAATTTAGACAGATCATGGGTAAAGGTGATAAAAAATCAAAGAGAGGGAAAATCATCAGAGGTTCCTTTGGTGTTCGCCGTCACAAAAAGGCAAAAAAGAGTGTTGTTCCGGCAAAATCCGTGTCAGCCGTTAAAGTAACCGAAGAAAAACTGGCAGCTACTCAATTATCACCTGAAGTGAAAGTCACCACAGAGAAAAGTGAAAAACCCAGGACTGCGGCAAGGAAAACCGCTAAGCCGGCGGCTCCAAAGGCGGTGAAGACGACAAAAGCTGTTGGTGAGAAGGCAGCAAAGCCTGCTGCCAGAACAAAGAAGGAAGCAGCAAAGAAGGAAGAATAACCAATATCAGGGTTTTACAATCAGATCACCATAAACAGCAGGATCGACCACAGCCTCAATTATCGTACTGCCCATGGATTGCAGTGCCTGTGAGACAGCAAGCCGCATCTGCCCTGATTCCGAAACACGTATCACTTCGACCCCCAGAAAGCTCTGAGAGCCGAACAAAGGACCGGTAATGACATCTGTCCCATATGGTTCCAGGTTTTTCCACGACTGTTTCAGTCTGATAAGATTCAACTCTCCGTCGGACAGTACGACGACTATTATCTTTAGTCCGTACCTTCTGGCAGTCATAATCTCACCGGCATGCATCAGGAATCCTCCGTCACCGGTGATACAGACTACCGTAGTATCCATGTTATTCAAGGCTGCTGCCACGGCGGCGGGGAGACCAAAACCCATTGAAGACCAGCCGTTGGTCATAATGAGCTTACCGGCAGCCGGCACCTCCCACATCTGGCCCAGCAGATGCAGGTGAGACCCAACATCTGCAGTGACTATTGAATTGCCGGGAATGGTCTCCCTCAGGATGGCCAGTGCGGTGACCGGACTGAATCCTTTGTTGGCAGCCTTCAGGCCGGCATTGATTTCCAGTCTTGCTTCAGCAGCCCTATCGACCATTGCCGGCGAGCTTCTCATCAGGCTCAGTGACTCAAACCATCCTGCCACGGGTGATACTGACCTGATGGATCCCTTTACCTGGAGATCAGTATGACGGAGGTCGAAATGCACCAGCGGCACATCGGGCACCCATGACTCATAGTTGTATTCTACCGGGTCATAACCGAGGCCAATGATGAGATCGGCCTCACTTATCATCCTGTTAAGCCTGTCACTCAGAGCGTGAAACAATACTCCGGCATAGCATGGATGAGATGAGGGTATAATATCTTTGGCCATCGGTGTTACCACGACAGGCACACTGCACTGTTCCAGAAACCTGAGCAGTTCCGGTCCTGCCCCTGCACGTGCTGCGGTCAGCCCGGCGGCTATCAGGGGCCGGCGCGCTGAGGCTATCAGCACCCTTGCTCTCTCGTCGGAATAAGGCTTGCTCTCCGGTTCTTCCGGAAGAGGACCTGCCGCAGCCCGGACTGTGCCCCGGGAGTTAACTGCTTCTGTTCCCGCCAGGTCCGAAGGAAGTCCGAGGTGTACAGGACCGGGATACTCCTCATTGGCAATTACAAGGCTCCGGTTGATAATCTCCCCGGTATCATCTCCCGTCAGCCTGAAAGTGGCTTTGGTAACAGGTCTGAACAGTTCCTGATGGTCTATGTTCATTTGTGCTGTACGGCCCAGCCATGAGTCAGGCATCTCCGTTGTAAGAGCCAGGACAGGAGAACGGTCAAGAAGTGCTCCGCCAACACCAGAAGCCAGATTTACTGCACCGGGACCGAACGTAGCATGGCATAGTCCAGTGATGCCTGTGAGACGGGCCGTGACATCAGCCATGACCGCCGCAGAAGCCTCATGCGAGGTAAGGATAAACTCTATACCGGCCTTCCGGAATGCTTCCATATAGGGTATCGACGGTCCCCCCGGGATACCGAAGAACCACCTTATCCCATGATCCCGGAATCTTTGTGCAAGAAGCTCCTCTGCCTTCATATTTTTTTATTCTGACACAAATGTAGTCAAACAGCGAAACAAAAAAACTGCGATATTTGCTCACTTTATCAATTAAATGAAAGATCAGCACTACAACACTATTTTCTGGGCAATAGTCACCTGTCTTATGTGGTCAACAGCATATCCGTTTATCAAGATAGGCCTCCATTACTCGACTCCCATACATTTTGCAGGAACACGTTTTATGATCTCGGGGCTGATGATCCTTCCCTTTACCATCAGGCCTCGCGATTATGTGAAGATGATCTCTGAAAACAGGAATCTTGCTCTCTGGGTGACTATCTTACAGGTTCTGATCAACTATGTGCTCTTCTATTCCGGCATGAACCGGGTACCAGGGGCCCTTGGAGCTGTCATCGTAGGAGCTCAGCCCTTTGTGACTGCCATCGTCTCAAGGATAATGATCAGGGAAGAGCGGTTCACACGCGCCAAGGTCATCACGATATTCCTTGGTTTTTCAGGTATCGTTCTCGTCAGTGTGGGAAGACAGGGGTTTCACTTTGGCCTGCCCGGGGAGATTGCCGGGGTAATAATGATATTCATCGCCAACATCTCAACGGCAACGAGTAATGTCCTCGTTTCAAAGAAAAGCAAAAACATGAACCCGCTGGTACTCAGCTCATTCTCACTGCTCATGGGAGGCCTCATAATGTTCCTCTTCTCATTCTTCATTGAAGATGTACCTGACAAACCTAGCTTCCCGATAGTTTACTGGCTTGTGCTTGCATGGCTCTCATTTATGTCGGCGTTCACCTTCTCAAAATGGTATGTTCTGTTAAAGAGGCCCGGGGTGAAAGTCTCCGAGTTGAATCTCTGGAAGTTCATACTGCCGGTCTTCGGCGCTATCCTGAGCTGGATTATTGTTCCCGGCGAAAAGCCTGACTGGGTAACTATCAGCGGCATGGTCATCATATCGGCTTCACTGATCTGGTTCTTTGGGTTCAACGGCAGGCGTGAACGCAAGGCCGGAGAGACTCCTGCAGGGCCGATAGCCAAGTAAGGTCGGAAGGTCTGAAGGTCTGAAGGTCTGAGGTCTGAAGGTCGTGCAGTTGTGTCGGAGCGAAGCGGAGATCCTCGGCCGTAAGGTCTGGACGGTTTTGCTGTAGAGTGGTCAGGACGGCTTTACAGTCGGGAAGAAAGACAAAAATCATATGCTATAAGTTGGCGACGTGCAACATTGGGATGATTTTTTAATCTTTATGTAAAAGTTATCCCCTGATTATGATCCAGAAGCTGGTTTTCCTGTCAGCAATGATTGCCTTCTCAACAGTGCTTGCTGATGCGGAACGATACACTCCCGTAAAACTATCAAATCCACCTGTAATTGACGGTATTTTAAACGACCAGGCCTGGACAGAATGCTCACCTGTAAGAGAGTTTATAACCTTCATACCTGATTTTGACAAAGAGTTGGACAACCCAACAACGGCCTTCATGGGATTTGACAGCGAGAACCTATATTTTGCTTTCCGTTGTGATGATGATGAGCCGGGGAAAATAAAATCTTCAGTAAATGCGAGGGATAATATCAGGGCAGACGACTGGGTGTGTATCAATCTTGACAGTTTCAACGATCAGCAGTCGTTGTATGCTTTTTATGTCAATCCGCGCGGAATACAGATGGACAGCAGGTTTGCTGCAGGAAATGAAGACTTCAGCGAGGACTATATCTGGTTCAGTGCTGGAAAGACTGACAGTACAGGTTATTCTGTTGAGATCAGGATTCCTCTTAAGAGCATCCGGTTTAGTAACCAGGAGCCGGTGGAGATGAGCATTTTCTTTGAGAGATTCGTAAGCCGCACTTCAGAACATGCATCCTGGCCACGGCTCGATCCGGCAAAAGGCTATGCATTTCTTTCGCAGATGTCCCCGTTGCAGATGAATGGAGTGACTCACTTTACCCTGTTTGAACTGCTCCCGGCATTCACCTACAGCCATTCAGATACACGGCAGGAGGGTATTCTCGGCAGGGATGTACGCGATCCCAAACCAAGTCTTACAGCTAAATACGGGATTACTTCACAGCTTATACTGGATGCCACGGTCAACCCTGACTTCAGCCAGGTTGAGGCAGATGCCGGTCAGGTTGACGTAAACCTCAGATACCAGCTTTATTACCCTGAGAAACGTCAGTTCTTTCTCGAAGGAAACGAAATCTTTAACATTGCTTCCGAAGGCGTAAACGAGATCGATCCTGTTGCTGCATTCCTTCATACAAGGACAATAACAGATCCACTGGCAGGATTAAAACTAACGGGTAAGGTTGGGAAGAACGGCACGATAGGACTGCTTTATGCAGTTGACAGAATCTTCGACGATACGGGCATCAGGACAGGATTCTCGCATTTTCCGGTGGCTAGATACAAGCAGCGGCTGAAAGGAGAGAATTATCTCGGGCTGCTCTTTACCGGCAGGGAGCAGAGTGACAGATTTAACAGGAATGCAGGAGCTGATGGTCAGATAAGACTTGATGAAGCAACAATGATGGGGTTCAATGCCTTTGTCTCGCAAACGGGGATAAGGGAAGAAAACGGGACAAGGTCAGGATCAACAGCTGCTATAGATGTCCTGCATGATACAAGGAAGCTGGCATGGTCTTTCTCGGCAAAGGAGATAAGTAAAAATTATATTGCTGATGCAGGCTTTATAACCCGGAACGGCATAGCCTACTTTACAGGTACTTTCAAACCGAAGTTCTATCCTGACTCCTCCTTTATCAGGCGGGTTGAGACCGAGTTTTTCACCTCCCATACCTATGACCTTGTTTACGACATGTGGGAAACACTTAACCACGCTTCATTGCAGGCATTTATGGGAAGATCATCAACTTTCAAGATCAAGTATGCGTATTCTACGGAAGTATTTCTCGGAGAGAGGTTTAAAACAGGCGGACTCTCCGTGCTCCTCTCCTCCCAGCTGACAAAGAGACTTTACCTCGGCACTCTCTACAGAAGACTAAATGCAATATATTATTCCTCAGAGCCATATCAGGGCTATGCAAACAGGCTGACATTCAATGTAGAATATAAGCCCACAGAAAATCTGCACATGGATCTCTCCCTGTTATATAATGACCTGACGAAAAGTGATGACGGCGTTAAGATATATGAATACCCGATTACACGGGGCAAACTGACATACCAGTTAAATAAATATCTGTTTGTCAGGGCGATAACGGAATATAACGCTTACAGGGAGTCGTTGGTTACCGATTTTCTTGCCTCCTTCACCTATGTACCGGGAACGGTTGTCTATCTCGGGTATGGTTCGCTTTATGAGCGACTGAGGTGGGACAGTGACATGTATGTTAGCGACGATCGTTTTCTCGAGATGAAGAGAGGATTCTTCTTCAAGTGTTCTTATCTCTTCCGTATCTGATAGTCTTCAAAACACCTCGTTACATGCAGTGGCTACCACTCAGGCGGCCACTCCGAAAGATTCTTGAAGAAAAGCATGTCTTTATAATAAGGCTTTGTTTTTGCTTCAATGGCAAGCATTTCGTCGGCGGTCAGTGGCTCGAACTCCCTGGCAATTTTTATATTCTCCTCCAGCTCGGCAATCTTGTCAATACCAACAATAATAGTACTTACCGGGAGGGTCATCACATATTCCATGGCCTCTTTCATGGTTATTATTCCTCCGTTTGAGAAGATACGGTCCCTTGCCGGGATCTTCATACCGACAATACCCATACCCTTGCTGACGGCATTGGGAAGAAACTTCTCAATGAAAGGGTCATAATGTTTATCGGCAGCATTCAGTGCCACCAGCACATTGTCAAAGGGGAATCTTTCCAGCAGTGCATTAAGGACATCCGGGCCCTCATGCCCTGTAAACCCAATGAACCTGATAATCTTTTCATCACGGGCCTTGATCATTGCCTTCAGCACCCCTTCATCACCGGTTATCCTGTCGAGCGAATCCATCTCTGAAAGTTTGACATTATGTATCTGCCAGAGGTCAAGATGGTCGGTATTGAGTTGCTTCAGCGATTTTTCAAGCAGGCGCATGGAGCCGTCATAAGTACGGTCATGGGTCTTGGATGCCAGGAACACCTCATTACGACGATACTTCAGCACCTGGCCGAGGTTGCGTTCGCTGGTGCCCATTGCATCGGCGCGTGCTACGGTCGCTGTCTGCCTGCCGTAGGCGGCAGCTGTGTCAATATAATTAATTCCAAGATCTATTGCCCTGTTGATTATCCCAAGAGCAATATCCTCCTTGCCCGGGATCTCGATAGAGGCCTGGCCACCGAGGCTGTAAATGCCCACCATATGACCTGTCTTACCTAAAGGTCTTTGCGGCAGCCTGCCCTTTTTAAGATCAGGAAGAACCTGGCTCAATGCATCAGCATAGGGAGCCACACTGGCAAGAGCGGATAATGCAATCAGTTTCTGCAGAAACTCGCGACGACTGTTAAGGTTTTTATCGTACATGTTGTATTTTTTTCTAAAGTTAACACCAACAGGCCATCCGGAGTTCGTTAATAAACATAATATTTATCATCTGAATGCCCTCCTTATCCTGCTATTCAGTCCTGATCGAACTGGCCGGGTTGGTTAGAGCTGCCTGCCATGCTTTGTAACTTATTGTAACAAATGTTATCAGAAGGGTAAGAAGGCCGGCAAGGAGGAAAAGCGGCACTCCCAGCCTGGTCCTGTATACATAATTCTCAAGCCAGTTGCTCATAAAGAAATATGCAACCGGTACTGCAATAACGATTGATATGCATGCCAGGATGAGAAACTCTTTTACAACCAACAGCAAAATAATTTTCTCGCTGGCGCCAAATACTTTTCTTATTCCTATCTCCTTGGTCTTTTGTTCCACTGTATAAGAAGCCAGGCCAAATAGTCCGAGACAGGCGATGATAATAGCCAGCACTGTGAATAATGTAAAAATCAGGCCTCTTTTTTCATCGGTCTCAAACTGCCTGTTAAACCGTTCCGAAAGGAACGTATAGTTGTAAGGCTGATCAGGGAAGACCTCTTTCCATGTCGATTCAATGAAGCTCAACGTCTGTTCAGTATCATTACCGCTTAACTTCACATAAACAAAATTATTGATTGTCCGGTAAGCAAGCAGCAGTGATTCAATCTCATTGTACATTCCTGTCTGGTGATAGTCTTTCATCACACCCACTACTCTTGCTCTCAGCGTGTTTTCATCCCCTGCTTCAATCTTTTTACCAATAGGATCGCTCCAGCCCATACGTTTCACGAAAGTCTCATTGACAACCACTCCCGACAGGGTATCGGAGGGCATATCTTCCTGGAATTCCCTTCCCTGGAGAATCTGAATACCAAGAGCCTCGACAAAGTCATGATCAACCACCGCAAAGTTGATACCTCGCTGGGACATCCCCTGGTCTGTCTCCACATCAAAAAGCAGTTTTCCCGAACCCTCTCCTACAGGAGTATTCGTCGATCCGACATATTTAATGTTCGGATTATCAAGCAGCGCCTGCTTCAAGACAGGATATCTGTTTGTCATTGTGCGGTTTAGCTCAAGGCCAAGGACATTTTCCTGGTTAAAACCCTGGTCTGCGTTCTTAAGGAAATTAAGCTGACGAAAGACTACCAGGGTGCATACTATCATTATTACTGACACTGTGAACTGAATTACTACCAGTATCTTCCGGAATAAACTGCCGGCAGACCCCTGGGTGATCTCACCTTTCAGTACTGTCACCGGGCTGTATTTGGAAAGGAACAGGGCAGGATAGCTACCGCCGAAAAGACCTGCGATCAGTATAATTCCCAACAGGCTGAACAGCACCACAGGACTGCTGATCACATGCAGATCAAATGATTTGCCGGCCAGGAGGTTAAACCTGGGGAGCAGGGCAGCCAGAAGTATAAGGCTGATAACCAGAGAGATGACAGTAAACGCAGTTGACTCCGACAGAAATTGCAGGACCAGCAGGCCGCGGCGGGATCCGACAACCTTTCTCAGTCCAACCTCCCGGGCTCTTCTTGATGAACGCGCCGTCGCCAGATTCATGTAGTTCATGGCGGCTATCAGGATAAGGAAGAGGGCAACGATAGCGAATATATAAACGTAGGTAATACTACCTGTCGGCTCCGGCTCTGAAGGATTGCTGGAATAGAGGTGTATCCTGGTGATGGGCTCAAGGATATATTCTATTTTGATATTCAACGGCCCGAAAATAGGTTCCATATATGCAGCATACATACCCTGCATTTTCGTCTCAAAGGCCTTGACGTCTATTCCTTCCGGCAACAGGAGATAGGTAAATACTCCGAAATTGCCCCAGGAGCCGATCTGTTCGGGCAGGTTATTTCTTGAAGCAAGGGCATCAAAACGAAAATGAGAATTTGAGGGCACATCCCCGATAATTCCCGTTACTTCAAACGAGCGGCTATCGGTTGACAGTGTTTTGCCAATGGGGTCAGCATCCCCGAAATACCTGGCGGCTGTTTTCTCTGTGAGTATTATCTTGTTCGGCTCGGTAAGTGCTTTTCGTACATCTCCCTTGATAACTTTATATGTAAAAATGTCAAAGAGAGCAGAGTCGACGAAAAAGAAATTCTCTTCATTATATTCTTTGTCTTCGTATTTATAAAGGGCACGAGGCATATTTATAAACCTTACTGCCGCCTCCACTTCAGGATAATCCTGCACTACCTGGGGAGCAAAAGGCAACTGTGCAAAAATCCACGTAAACTGGTCATCTGACTCTGTTATCCTGGACGAGACCCGGTAGATACGGTCTGCATTGACATGATACCTGTCATAGCTCACTTCATCAGAAACATAAATGACAAGAAACAGTGCACTGGTTATACCAAGAGACAAACCCAGGATATTCAGGATACTGTAGCCCGCATGTTTCACAATATGCCTTATCGCAGTCTTGAAAATGTTCTTAAACATATAGCAGTTCTGTTAGATGAAAATTTCAATATAAATATCTGTAAACTTATTCTTTGTTGTCTGCCAGAAAGAAAAAAAAACATATCATTCCCTTTCCTTATTCCTGTTGATCATCTTCCTTGTAAACGCCGGGCCACACTGTCCCGGTTATTAAAGACGCCGTCTGCATCTGTTTGTTACAGATTTTATATACCAGATTACGGAAAAGTATAGGTTTCATAATCACTTGCACCCGGCCCTGCCTGTCTGACATATTGTAATAATTCTTTACAGTGAGTGTCTAATATTTTTACATTTTTCACAACATGTCAAACACTATACCTCTGTATGTATGATACTTGCGACTATGGCACATTCTTTGGCAACTGAATAGGAAAAGAGAGATATAGAAATGAAAAGGATAATACCAGCATTAATCATTCTGTTAATTACTGTTTCCGGTAAGATGTCAGCGCAGAAGGAGTACTGGACTCTTGAAGATTGCATAACATATGCCCTGGCCAACAACCTGGAACTGCAGAGGCAGGAGCTTCAGACAGAGGCGGCAAAGGTAGAAATACAACGGGCAAGGATGAATATGTTACCGGATCTCAATTTAGGATCTGATGCGAGGGTAGGATTCGGCAGGTCAATTGACCCGGTGACCAACCTCATCACCTTCAAGCAAAACCTCAGTAACTCTTACTCCTTGAGTTCATCAATTGAACTCTTTAACGGTTTCGCCACACTCAATACTATCTCTGCCGGCAAGTTTATGCTCCAGGCTGGTATCGAAGCAGACAGGATAGCCCGGAATACTCTTATTGTAAATATTATGGGCCAGTACTACCGGGTGATATATGCCGAAGGGCTTGAGGCTGCTGCCAGGATGCAGCTTGAACTGTCTGAAAGGCAATTATTCAGGATCAGCAAGATGGTGGAGGCCGGGAAAGAGGCTGTAGCCCGCAAATACGAGATTGAAAGCCAGGCATCAGCAGACAGGCTGACATATACAACGGCCCAGAGTTCAACAAGGCAGGCACTGACACAGTTACGACAGATGCTGCAACTCGGATCCGGTGCTGATTTCGGTATTCAGATGCCGGAATTTGATGCCATCCTGATAACTGATACAGGGTTTGACACAGACAGTATCTATAATATTGCCGCCCAGGTTCTTCCACGCCTCAAAGCCATTGAGTATGAGCTCAGGGCTTACGACAGGCAGCTGGCTGCTGCCAGGGGCGCCCTGGCACCGAGCCTCAGTGTCGGAGGCGCCATATATACAGGGTACTATGCCGTTCTGGGTGAAGATACACTGGATCAGGCTTCATTCAACACCCAGCTCAGGAACAATAACAGCCAGGCAATATATTTTTCCCTGAATATCCCAATCTTCAACAGGTATTCAGCCACCAGGAACATTAAACTGGCGAAAATCAGAAAGACAGATACGGAATTGCGTCTTGAAATAGAGAGAAACAATCTTTACAAGGAGATAGAAGATGCATGCCTGACCTATAACAGCGGAAGGGAGGAATATGTTGCTGCTGAGGCCAACCTGGCATTTAACAGGAAATCCTACGCCGCTGTGGAGAAAAAATTCGAAACCGGTCTTGTGGATGTAATGGATTTCGCTACTGCTAAAGCCACCCTGTTCACAGCCGAGACCGAAGCCCTGAGAACCAAGCTTCAGCTGCTCATCCGTAAGCTCACGATCCAGTTTTATTCTACCGGCGAATATGTAAACATTGTAACTAACTAATTACAAATAATATTTAATATGGACACACCTCTTGAAAGCATGGATAAACCTATTCCTAAAAAGAAGGGACTTCAGAAGAAACACATAGGGTATATTGTCGGCGCGGCTGCAATTCTTGTATTGATTTATATGGCCTTTTTTGCTGACCGTACCTCAACATTCAGGGTAGAGAAGGAAAAACTTATTATTGAGTCAGTGGTTGAAGGCCAGTTCAACGATTACATAACTGTACCGGGAACAGTAGAGCCTATAAGCACCATCCTTCTTGATGCCCAGGAGGGCGGACGCGTCGAAGAGATTTTGATAGAAGAGGGGTCAATGGTTAGAAAAGGAGACATTATCCTCAGGCTTTCCAATCCTGATCTCTATCTTAACATTCTCGACAGCGAAGCCCAGCTGGCAGAGAAAGAGAACTTCCTGAGAAATACGCAGATAGCTATGGAACAGGACAGGCTCCAGATCAAGCGCGAACTCCTTAATCTTAAATATGATGTTGAACGTAAGGAGAGGAACTACCTTCAGAATGTGGCGCTCATAAAAGACAGCCTCATCTCAAGGGAGGAATTTCTGAGGTCGGAAGAAGACCTTGAGATGGCCAGGCAATCGCGCGAGCTGTTCATTGAACGCCAGAAGCAGGACTCCATTTTCCGCTCTGTGCAGGTGAATAACCTGGTTAACAATCTTGAAAATATGCGCAGGAACCTGTCACTGGTGAGGCAGAGGGTTGAGAATCTCAATGTGAGGGCAACCGTTGACGGTCAGCTGGGTCTCCTTGTACCTGAGATAGGCCAGTCAATATCACGGGGCACAAATATGGGCCAGATAAACGTATTGACCTCATTTAAGGTCACAGCCCAGATCGATGAACATTATATTGACAGGGTAAAGACACAGCTGACAGCCAAGCTTGACAGGCAGGGGAGTGAATTTGACCTTGTGGTGAGAAGGGTTTACCCGGAAGTACGGAACGGAACCTTTGAAATTGATATGATCTTCGAGGACAGCATACCAGAGAATATCAGAACCGGACAGACTTATTATATCAGTCTGCAGCTCGGACAGCCGAAGGTGGCAGTGATGGTGCCGATAGGCGGCTTCTTCCAGGAGACAGGAGGCCAGTGGATATTTGTCCTGGACCCAACAGAATCATATGCCACCAGGCGTGATATCTCAATAGGTCGCAAAAATCCGAAATATTATGAGGTCCTTGAAGGCCTTGAACCCGGAGAGAAAGTAATCATCTCAGGATATGACACATTCGGGAAAAACGAAAAACTTGTATTTAAAAAGTAAGTAACATTAAATAATTACAGTCATGATCAAAACCAATGATTTAACCAAGATCTTCAGGACCGAAGAGGTCGAGACTACAGCACTGAACAAAGTGAACCTGCATGTTAAAGAGGGAGAGTATGTAGCTATTATGGGCCCTTCAGGATGTGGCAAATCAACCCTCCTGAACATACTGGGGCTGCTTGACAATCCGACATCAGGTAGTTACATGTTTAACGGTACTGAGGTGGCAAACCTCAGGGAGCGTGACCGGACTATCTTCCGCAAGGGCAATATCGGTTTTGTTTTTCAGAGCTTTAACCTGATAGACGAACTTAACGTTTATGAGAATGTTGAGTTACCTCTCATATACCTGAAGATGAAAGCCGGGGACAGGAAGAAGAAGGTGGAAGACGCCCTGACAAGGATGAAAATCGCCCACCGGGCCAAGCACTTCCCGCAACAGCTTTCCGGCGGACAACAACAGAGGGTAGCTATTGCACGTGCAGTAGTGGCAAACCCCAAACTGATCCTCGCTGACGAACCTACAGGTAACCTTGACTCCAAAAACGGCCTGGAGGTTATTAACCTGCTTAGTGAGCTTAACAAAGAGGGCACAACCATAGTTATGGTTACACACTCCGATCATGATGCCGGCTATGCCCACAGGATAGTCAACCTGTTTGACGGACAGATAGTGACACAATAATACCTGTAACCTTACCTATTTTTTGACAAGATCACTGAAGAGGTGCCCCTACCGGCACCTCTTCTATTTAAATACCTCCTATCCTTGTTTTATGCTCTCCGTATTTACCTGGAGATGTCTGAAAAATCCATATAATGCCATCCCGGGCAAGTTTGCATGGTTGCGTATTATCATACCTGTCACTGCCGGTTTTATGCATCATAGTGGTGATATGAACGTCTTTCATGAAACACTGCAATCAAAAAGATGTCATATGGTAACCAATGACTTCATGAAGCATGCCTTTAGATCTATCGCCGGCCAGGGACACCAGGCAGCAATAAACATGACCGGCCTGGCTCTGGCACAAACATGCTGTATCCTGATAATATTATACACCCGTTACGAGTTCAGTTTTGACAGTTACCATGAAAATGCTGACCATATATGCAGAATAGTCTCGAATCAGCCAGGCAACTCCTACAAGGGAAAAGATGTTTTCGCGGTTACACCCGGACTTTTAAAAGAGGCTCTTGTCAGTGAGATTCCTGATGTAAAGAATGCTACCAGGTGTGCCAGGAAAACCCATACCCTTGAATATGAATCCAGCCTGTTCGAAGAAAGTGGATTTTTATACGCTGATCCGGACTTTCTGAAAATTTTCACCTTCCCGGTAATCTCGGGTGATCCGGCAGATGTTCTTAATGAACCATTTGCTCTCTTCATCACAAAAGATATGGCCCGGAAATACTTTGGCGACACAGATCCTGTGGGGAAAACGATAAAAGCCGACAACAAATACCTGTTCATTGTCAGAGGCATAATTGAAAACATCCCGCAAAACTCTCATTTCCATTTCGATTTTCTCTCCGGATTTAATACACTGGCAAAGATAAAGGGAGGAAATGGAAGAGTGGAAACCTGGAATACCTTTGAGTTCACAACATATGTTCTGTTAAATGACAGGTCCTCGCCCGGGGATATTAACAACCGCCTTAAAGAGTTATCAGTCAAATACCTGTCCGATAATTCCTTTTTCAGGGACTCCTACTTCACCGCCGAACCTCTCAGGAGGATCCATCTCCACAGTAACACCAATTTCAGCATTGGAAAAAACAGTGACATCAGGTACATATATCTTATAACTGCCATAGGGATTCTGATCATCCTGTTAGCCTGCTTCAACTATGTGAATATGGCCACTGCAAGAGCGTATAGCAGGGGGAAAGAAATCGGTATATTAAAAATCTCGGGAGCCGGGAGAGGCGAGATGATCGTTCAGATAATCATGGAATCGGTCATACTCTCAATCGGAGGAATGATCCTGGCCTTTGCCATTACCGGCATCCTTATGCCGGCTTTCCGTAATTTCACGGAAAGACCAATTACCTACACGATGCTGTTTGAATACCCTGTGATCGTTTTGGTAACCGGTCTCTCCCTCCTAACCGGGGTATTTTCGGGTCTCTACCCGGCATTACGCCTCTCATCATTCACTCCTGTAAATCTTATTAACGAGTCCTTTGATACTTACGGGGGACACAGGCCGGGAAATCTCAGGAATATACTGGTGGTAGCGCAGAATATTATCTCCCTGGTCTCCCTGGTTTGCACTTTTACAGTACTGAATCAGCTACGTTATATTAAAACCTCCCGTCTTGGTTTTGAAAAGGAAAACATTATTACCGTGGAAATCAAAGACCCGGATATCAGAAGTAAACCGGGAGCCTTAATCGATGAATTGAAGAAATATCCGGCAATACAGGACATAACAACCTCTGCTAACCTCCCGGTTACAACACTTGGCACCTCTTCTGCTTCATGGGACGGCAAACCGGAAGAAACAAAACAATTTGTTTACAGGGCAGGGATTGGTAACAATTACATGGATTTCTACAATCTTAAAATAATACAAGGGAGAGGGTTCTCGGATGACTTTACATCAGACACAATAAACAGTTTTATTATTAATGAGACTGCTGCAAGGATGACAGGTTTGGATGATCCGGTTGGAATGAAGTTTGGATTCAACAGGGAAAAAGGTCTCGGAACAGTTATAGGTGTCGTTGAAGACTTCCACTTCCATTCCCTGCACCTTGCCATTGAACCTCTTGCGATTGCCTCCACAGGTAATGACAGACTCAAGATTCCAGGATACCTTTCTGTCAAGGTTACACCCGGTACTATTTCCGGAACCTTGTCCTATATTAACGGGTTACTAAAGGAATATTCACCACATTACCTTAATCATGTTTCAGTTTTAAGCGACCGTGTGGATAATATGTACCGTTCAGAAAGAAAGCTTGCCAACATATTTATTTTCTCAACGGTTCTGGCAATCCTGCTTACCTGTCTTGGCCAGTATAGTCTCTCTTCCTATATTGCGAA
This sequence comes from Bacteroidota bacterium, assembly GCA_003250475.1. Classification (GTDB taxonomy): domain Bacteria; phylum Bacteroidota; class Bacteroidia; order Bacteroidales; family VadinHA17; genus SR-FBR-E99. Next base: position 32,810 of record QKGI01000115.1, read on the forward strand.
GCGCCGTACAAGGGAGATGGTTATAAGAAAAGTCATGGGAGCACAGCCACCCGGAGTTATGATACTAATCATATCACAGATGATAAAGTGGGTATTTGTTTCGGTGGTTTTCGCATGGCCGGCAGCATATCTTTTAATGACAAAATGGCTGCAGAATTTTGCCAGTCATGTCAAACTCAGTGCATGGGTTTTCCTCCTTTCTTTAACCATAATAATATCGATATCGCTGCTCGCAATTGGCTACCATGTGATCAGGCTGTCCCGCGTAAACCCCGCAGAAATGCTCCGGCATGAATAACCGGTATTTTGATGCTATCTTTATGTCTCACATAAAAAACTCAAAAATGAAAACGATCGGTTTGGTAGGTGGAACCGGATGGATATCAAGTGCTGAGTATTACAGGATTATCAATGAAGAGACTAACAGGAGAGAAGGCGGACTGGTTTCTGCAAGGTGCATCCTGTACTCCCTTAACTACGGCGATATTGACAATTTCAACAGGCTTCAGGATAAGGACGGAGTATTCCGGCTTATCCTTGATGCATCTGAGAAACTGATACAATCAGGAGCTGATTGTATTATCCTGTGCGCAAACACCCTGCACCAGTTTGTTGACAGACTGTTGAACAAAATAGATGTTCCGGTGATCCATATAGCCCAATCAACAGCCGTGGAGATAAGGAGGCAGGGGATGAACACCGTCGGGCTCCTTGGCACTCAGCAGACAATGGAGATGGATTTTTATAAATCAGTATTAAAGGACAACAACATAGAAGTACTTGTCCCGGAGCCCGACGACAGGGTTTTCATACAGAATACCATATCGGATCAGTTGCTTAAGGGGATTTTCAGTGAGGAATCACGATTGCGGTTCATTGAGATATGCCAGGATCTGAGAATGAAGGGTGCCGGGGGTATCGTGTTAGGATGCACTGAGATTCCTCTCCTGCTCAAACAACCCGACATAAACATTCCACTCTTCAATACTCTCGTCATTCATGCCAGGGCAGCTGTCGATTTTGCATTGAAACAATAAGATCAGTTGTGGTAATTTTCAATCCGGTTCCTTTCATATCAATGTCAGTTGCCGGTTCAGATGTTATAGTATTTTATCTTGTTGTACAGGGTCTGCCTGGTAATTCCAAGCTTTCCCGAAACGACACTGACATTATTGTTATATCTCCTCAGGCTTTCGGTTATCATTTTTTTCTCCATCTCCTCAAGTGTCATCTCCTGATTATTGTAACGCACAGGTGAAGTAGCAAAAACAAAGTCGGAAGGCTTAAGAAGTGGCACCTCGCTCATTATCACTGCCTTTTCAATTGAGTGCTGCAGTTCCCTCACATTACCCGGCCAGTCATGATTTGCCAGCTTTTCAAGAGCATGGGTGCTTATCTTCATCTGTCCCTTGTTATATCTTTCAGCATGAATCCTCAGGAAGTAGTTTGCCAGTATCGGAATATCATCCACCCTGTCCCGCAGGGGAGGCACTTCAATCATTATAGTGTTTATCCGGTAGAGGAGGTCCTCCCTGAATCTTCCCTCGTTTACCATTTTTATCAGGTCACAGTTTGTTGCGCATACCAGTCTTATGTCAACTGGGATCTGCGTGTTTGAGCCTACTCTGACGATATACCTGTTCTGAAGCACACTTAATAGTTTTGCCTGGCTTGAAAGGGAGAGGTTACCTATTTCATCCAGGAAAAGAGTGCCTTTATGTGCCTGTTCAAACTTTCCCTTGCGATCTTCCTTCGCGTCAGTAAAGGCTCCCCTGATATGACCAAACAGCTCACTTTCAAAGAGGGTTTCGGTTATTGAACCCATATCAACGCTGATCATCAATTCACCTGACCTTGCAGACCGGGCATGGATCTCCCGTGCAATCAGCTCCTTGCCGGTACCGTTCTCACCTGTTATCAATACGTTGGCATCTGTCCCGGCTACTTTTCTGACGATGTTCATAACGTTAATCATGGTCGGCGATGCACCCTGGATGATCTTCTCCCTGCCATTATTTATCACTTTCTTTAACTGAAGGTTGTCTTCCTTTAAAGAGCTTGCTTCCAGCCTGGAAATCCTGAGTTGCAGGGCGGTGTTGATTGTGGCAAGAAGCCTGTTGGCCTCCAGAGGTTTCAAAATAAAATCCAGCGCCCCTTCCTTTATGGCCCTGACGGCCAGATCGACATCACCCGAAGCGGCAACAATAACGACGCTAAGGTTCCTGTCATAGCTGAGTATCTCTTTCAGCCAGTAAAGACCCTCATTACCATTCCTTACGACAGATTTATAATTAGATTCCAGAAGAACGACATCCACCTCATTTTTCCTGAGCATCTCACTGATTCTTTGAGGTGAGGTGATAGGAATAACATGTTCGTATTCCTTCTGCAGTGTCCTGCTTATTAATTTCAGAAAATCGCGGTCTTCATCAACTACCAGAATCGTTGCCTTTATCATATCAGGAGCTTTTTACAAAAGACGGAATAAAAAACTGAGTGTGTCAAATAAATGGACATTTTTTAAAATAAATTTTTCGGGATATTTCATAGTAAACCAAACAATTGTCCGGTATCCTACGCATCAGATAAGCAGATAAGACGTCTTTGTGGTAGAGAAAGATTCCAGGTGAGATTTTCATTATAAAATACTCTATACCCTTAATAAACCAAGCCATGATAAAAGAACACTTAACCCTGATCTGGCGCAAAGCCTCGAGGAACAAAGTCTTTACCCTGATCAACACCCTTGGCCTGTCGGTCGGGATAGCGGTTTTCATACTGATCATCCTCTGGGTACGGAATGAGTTCTCATATGACAGGTACAATGAAAATTTCGACAACATCTACCGGATTGAAATCGAAGGGTCAGTATATATGGTCTCGGCAATTGGTCCTGCATTTAAGAATGAGTTCTCTGAAATTGAAAAGTCTGTGAGGTTCTCAGGGATGGGGCCGGCTCTTCTTACCGTAGATATGAATTCGGTCATGGTAGAGAACACCGTCCTGGCCGACTCAACCCTCTTTGATGTGTTTACCTATGAGTTCCTGTATGGCAATCCCAAAGAGGCACTTGTGACACCTTTCAGTATTGTCCTGACCGAAACCACTGCCCGCAAACTTTTTGGCGACATAAATCCCGTCGGCAGGGCACTGAGGGTTGACAACAATTTCGAGACCACGGTTACAGGTGTAATTAAGGATGTCAGCCGGACACATATGCCGGTTGATGCCATTGCCTCATTTGTCACCCTGGGTAAAATGATGCCCCAGGAAGATTATCTGTATTCATTCGGGACTTCTCAGTATCCAACATATTTCCTGATCAGGGAGGGAGTTGACATCGGCAACCTGACGGGAAAGATGACAAAATTTGCCGATGAACTTTATGTTGCCCACGGAAGGAAATCCGGGGGACATGAAAGCGAGCTTGTTCCTTTGAAGGACATATATTTCCACGAAAATTATTTTCCTTCCCACCTGCACGGTAACCTCAGATTTGTTTATATCTTCCTGATGGTATCGATCCTTACGCTTGTAATTGCATGTATCAACTTCATTAACCTCACAATAGCGAGGTCATCAACCGTTGTGCGGGAAGTAGGGGTAAAAAAAGTATTCGGTGCTTCCCAGTCCCAGCTTTTCTTCCAGTTTCTGCTTGAATCAGTCAGTCTCAGTATCATATCAGCTCTTTTTGCATTGCTTATTATCAGGGGTATTCTCCCGGAATTCAACCGGATAACCGGAGCAAATCTATCCATGGGCAACTATCTGACTGTACCATACATTCTGGCATATTTTCTGATAGTGGTACTTATTGGAATAATAGCAGGGATATACCCTTCCATAAGGCTCTCCTCCTTCAGTCCCATTCAGTATTTACGCAGATTCGGTGGCCGCGGCGTTACAAGGTCTCCATTCAGAACAGGCCTGGTAATATTTCAGTTCACTGTTTCTATAATTCTCATCCTGTCAGTCTTTGTGGTACTCCGGCAGCTAAGCTACATGAAGAAATACAATACAGGCTTCAATCCTGAAAACATAATCCTCTTCAGCATGGATGGTGATATTCGCCATAAAATGGATGCATTCCGAAACGAAATCATGTCGATACCCAATATCGAAGAGGTGGCTTTTACAAGCGCTCCTCCCGGAACGGTCAATAACTACGAGGGTTTCAGTTACCAGGAGATCAGGGAGGGTTTTCCGGTATTCACTGTTGATCCTTCATTCCTCACGATGCTGGATGTTAAGATCACCGAAGGCAGAAACTTTTCCCGGGAGAGACCAAATGACAGATATGGAGTATGTATACTGAACCGTGAAGCTGTAAATTTATTCGGCATGGAGAATCCAGTTGGCAGTTTTCTGAAACATCCATATTATCTTACAACCATACCGAGAGATGATATCGAGGTTATAGGAGTCATTGATGATTATCATTATATCTCCCCGAAAGACTCGGTAGGTCCGGCTTTGTTCTGTTACGGTAACTGGTTTAACACGGTCTGTATGAAAATCAATCCCGAGAATCTGCCCGGGGCATTGAAGCAGATTGAAACTGTCTGGAATAAATTTGCGCCAGGGTTCCCTTTCAAATACCAGTACCTCGATGAATTCTACGGAAGGCAATATTCAGGAGAATCCACACTGAGTAAGATCCTGGTATATTTTGCATTGGTGGCTATCATTATAGCCTGCCTTGGGCTCCTGGGTCTGACATCTCTTCTTGCGCAGGAAAAGACCAGGGAGATAGGGATACGGAAAGTATCCGGAGCAACGGGCAATCTTATCATCGGACTGTTGTCAGTAACGTTTCTGAAGTGGGTGGCCGTGGCGATAATCATCGGAACCCCGGTTGCCCTGATAGCAATGCACAAGTGGCTGATGAATTTTGCATACCATACAGCTGTCTCATGGTGGCTGGTTGCTCTGGCAGCAGTAGCACTGCTTTCTGTATCCATGTTTACAATGATCTTTCATATTCTGAGGGTATCACGTACCAATCCGGTAGTTGCTCTAAAGTACGAATAGACACCACTGGCCCGGCATCCTTCGGGTTAGCCTGTTAGCAGCTTCCGGCATCACGGACATCAGCCCCTGAAAGCATACAGGCAAGAGCATTATGTCCGTCCTGAAGAAAAACCCTCTGAAGGCAATGTTCCATCGGATCTCAGACAGGATGACTTCAACAACCGTGTGGATGACCTGAGAATGAAATAAAGGGTAACAATGAGGATGGCAGTATTCGAAAAAATATACTGCCGCACACTATGCAACAAATTAATGCTGCCGGCGTCTTTTATTTGACATGACCACAAATGTGGCAGCCTTGATACTGAAAAAAAGTCAAAACAATGACAGTCAAACTTAAACCCAACGAAGTCGTTCTGAAAGCCGGTGATACCAGCCAGGTGATTGACAATGCCACGATAGCAGGAAAACTGATAGTTACAAACCAGGGTTTGTATTTCAAGACCCTTGTGGAAGAGAAAGAGAAGTTTAATCTGGAGATCCTGTTCGATAACATACTTGAGGTCATCTATTTTAACCAGGGAATATTTTCTGCCAAGGGTTTAAATGTTGTTACAAGAGACGGTAATACATTCAGCTTCCCGCTCAGGAAGAGAGATGAATTCGGTCAGCTTATAAACAGGATGTACTGATCAAAACAGCTTACTACTCATATTTCAGTGAACTTGCAGGATTGACCCTTGCAGCCCGGAGAATCCGGTAACTAATTGTTGTAAGTGCTATACCAAGAGCTATTGCAAATCCGGCAAAATAAGTGAGAATGCCGGCATCTGCCCTGTAATAGAAGTTTTCAAGCCATTTTGCAGCTATGTAATAGATTAACGGCCACGCTATCAGAGCCGAGACAGCGACCAGTATTACTATTTCCCTGGCGATTACCATATAGATACCTGATACCGTAGATCCCATGGCTTTTCTTACTCCAATTTCCTTTGTTCGTTGTTCGACGGTAAATGATGTAAGACCGAAGAGTCCGAGGGCTGCAATGAATATGGCCAGGATTGAAAATATTACTGCCATCTGAGCATTTTGCTTCTCCTGGCTGTACATACGCTCAAAATCCTCATCAACAAAATAATATTGAAGAGGATTATTTGCAGTGAACTCCTTCCATAAAATCTCGATATCAGATATTGTCTCTGAATAATTTTGAGCTGAGATTCTGACTGTCAGATAACCCCATAAAATGTCATCAGTCTTTAAACAGAAGATGTAAGGCTGAATTGGATTCCTCAGTGATTCAAAGTTAAAATTTTTGACTACCCCTATTGTATGAAGGTATCTTATACCCCCATTGTCTGAAGGTTTCATAAATCTTGCCAGTTCGGGTTCCGATATTCCAAAGTTCCGGACAGCACTTTCATTGATCAGGCAGGCTTCCTGATCTGTGGTATGGTCCTCGCTGAAGAATCTGCCTGAAACAAGTGTCATACCATAGGTATCAAGATAATCATAATCTACCCAGTTCGTTTGCAGTAGTAGGGTTTCGTCCTTTTTCCCCTCCAGCATGTAGCCGTTGTTGTTATTATTCCTTCCTGGAACAGCAGTGGAACTGGCAATATTTATGACTCCCGGGATATTCATGACTGCTTCTTTAAATGATTTCACTTTTGTTCCCAAAGCCCCGGCACGGTTTATAACAATCAGTTGTTCTTTGTTAAATCCAACATCTTTATTGAGCATATACTTTATCTGCCTGTACATTATCATAGTGCCAATAATAAGCAGAATTGACACAGAAAACTGGAAAACAACAAGCACTCTTCTGAGCCGGCCGTTCTGCATACTGTTTTTCACACTTCCTTTAAGTACTTCATAAGGATTGAATGATGACAGGTACAATGCAGGATAGCTCCCGGACAGGGCACCAACAACAATAGTGAAAAGAAGCAGAACCGGGATGGTATACCAGTTGGATAACAGGCTTAAAGCAAGGCTTGTGCCAAGAAGATTATTGAAATATGGTATGGAGAGTTCAATAATAATAACAGCAATTATAAGCGATGCAAAAGAGAGAATCAGAGACTCTGAAATAAATTGAGTGATAAGCATACCACGTGTCGAACCAGCTACTTTCTTTATTCCAACCTCCTTTGCTCTTCTTGATGCCTGGGCGGTTGACAGATTCATGAAATTAACAGCTGCGATCAATACAATAAGAATGGCAATACTGGAGAAGATCCACAAGTACTTAGGATCTGCCGCTTCTTTAAACTCCTGCTGGATTGAAGGGTCAAGATGGATATCAGTAAGCTTCTGAAGATAATACCGGTATCTATTCCCCTGAGCCAGGAAATCATCGAGAGTGATCCCCATAAAATGCTGTATCTCAGGTCCAACATATTTAACCAGCAAATCAGGGATCTTATTATCTACATCAGCAGAACTGGAATTTGGTTTAAGAAGAAGATAGGTACTGAAACTGTTATTTGTCCATATTGGATCATTTGACCTTCTGTTGGTCATGAATGAAGAAATAAGATTCGCATTGAAATGTGATTTTGCCGGGATATCAGCCATGACTCCCGAAACAATATATTTGGTCGTGTCTGACCCCATTTTCAGGGCTTTGTCAATAGGATCAGCGTCTCCGAATATTTTTCTGGCTGTCGATTCGCTCAGTACAATTCTTCTGGGGCTGCTAAGCATTTCAGATGGATCACCTTTGATAACAGGTATTGAAAAGAAATTGAAGAAAGAAGAGTCAGCGTCAACCCATCCTTCCTCAGTATAGGTCTGGCCGTCATACTCGATAACCGTTGGCCCGTGCCCAGTCATCCTCAGAAAATCTTCCACCTCTGGAAACTCCCTGTACATTGTAGGACCAACAATTGCAGCCGTTGAGGCCGCAGCTATCTCCTGGCCTCCTATCTTGCCGTCAAGTACAACCCTGTAGATGCGGTCCTTTTTAATATTGTACTGATCATAACTCGCTTCATTAAGTACAAAAAGAGAGATTAAAAGGCTGCAGGCAATCCCAATTGAAAGTCCCATAATATTAATAATAATATAGGATCTTTGTCTCTTGAATGACCTTGTAGTGTGTTTGATGAGCTTATTGAGCATACCTGCCTGTTTTAATCTGATTTTACGAAAAGGACCAAATCACTTTAGTAAATTGAATGGCGCGGTTTACTCAATCTTTAATGCTTCCGCAGGATTTATACATGAAGCCCTGTAAGCCTGATAACCCACGGTAAGTATTGCAATCAGTATTGTTCCGGCTGCAATACCGATAAATACAAGTATGCTCATGTCAATCCTGTAAGCGAACTGCTGTAACAGTTTGTGGACTATCAGCCACCCTGCCGGAAGTGCAATAACGAGTGATATCACCACAAGCATGAGGAACTCCCTTGCCATTGCATAGATAACATTCAGAGAATCGGCACCCATTACTTTCCTGATACCTATTTCGTTCGTCCTCCGTTCAGTGGAATAGGATGACAGCCCGTAAAGGCCCAGTGATGCAATAATCAACGCCAGGATTGTGAAATACTTAAGAAGGTCTGCCAGACGCATTTCTGCCCTGAACAGGTTATTGTAATCCTGATCGATGAAGGTGTACTCGAGAGGGTATTCCGGGATTACCTCTTTCCATGTTGCCTCAACTGCTGCGAGTGACTCCTTCACCTTTCCCGGGGTCAGTCTCACCAGCATAATTCTCAGGAAGCTGGTATCTGCCAGGGCAAAGGCCATTGGTTCTATCTCCCTGTCAGCTCCCTTAAAGTGGAAGTTTTTCAGTACCCCTACTATTGTTCCCTGCAGCCCCATGAATCTGAAGTTCTTTCCAACCGGATCACCTATATCCATCATCCTGACTACCTCTTCATTAATAAGGAAATTACCTGTCGTGTCCCCAGCCATGTCGGAAGTGAACTCCCTGGAGAAATCCCGTCCGGAGACAAGCTTCATCTTCATGGTCTCCAGGTAATCATAGTCGACTCCGTTTGTTCCGATAAGCACATGTTTGTCAGGATCTTTCCCATCCCAGCTGGCACCTCCCGAGTTACTTCCCATCATCACGGGATTATGAAGCGAGGCTGTCACTCCCCTGATCAGCGGCTCCTGCAACAGTTCGCTCTTAAGTGAGTAATACTTGCCCTTCATCTCGTCAGACATGGGTATCCCTATAAGGTTCTCCTTATCAAAACCAAGGTCTTTGTTCTGAAGGAACCTGAGCTGCATATACATGAACACTGCAGACACGGCAATGATGACGGAAAGGGTGAACTGTACCACAACAAGAATCTTCCGGAGTCTGCCGTTCCCTTTCCCTGTCATACTATCACCCTTAAGTGTTGCCGCAGGTTTGATCGCAGACAGATAAAAAGCCGGATAAAGGCCTGACACTATGCCGGCAAGAATGCCTATTATGACAAAGCTGATAATAAACCTCCCGTGAAGCAGGTCTCTCAGGACAAACTCCTTCCCTGATACATCGTTAAACAGCTGCAGGGAAAGCCCTATTATTACCAGGGCAAGTATCATCGACATAGTCACGAGAATGAGCGACTCCGACATAAACTGTACGATCATTGTCTTTCTTTCAGCCCCTACAACCTTCCTGATGCCTATCTCCTTTGATCTTGATGATGCCTTGGCTGTTGACAGGTTAATGAAGTTAATGCAGGCTATTAACAAAACGAATACAGCTATCAGAGAGAAAATATAAAGTACTATAACAGGGCCCTTGCGTTCCTGAAAGCCGAACTGCGCATGCAGATGAATGTCAAGCAACGGGAAGACGCTGAATTTTGTCGTGGTTGTCGGATGATACTCCAGCACCACATCTGTGAGCTTCCTGTTCACGTTTTCCAGGTCAGAGCCCTCTTCAAGCTGGACAAATGTGAGGATTGAATTGCTTCCCCATGAAGTGCTTACAGCGCCTATCTCCTTCAGGAAAGAAAAAGGTATCACCCCTTCGAAGGAGAAGATAGAGTTCTCGGGTATCTCTTTCATGACGCCGGTAACCATGAACTGGTATTTATTCTCCAGAGAAAGAGTTTTGCCAACCGGATTTGTGTCGCCGAAATATTTCTTTGCCAGCTTTTCCGACAGAATAATTGAATTGGGTGCATTCAGTGCTGTTGCGGGGTCACCTCTCAGGAGCGGCAGGGTGAACATCCTGAGTAACCCGGAGTCAGATGCGACTATTGATGACTCAAAGAAGACCTTATCCTCATTTCGGAATAATATACGCGGCAGCCTGTTTATGCGGGCCTGCTCAACAATCTCCGGTATCTTTTCTTTCCAGACAGGTCCGCTGGGTTGCGGAGTAACGGTGACATGATACCTCTCACCGGAGTAGAACTGGTCCTCCTCCACCCGGTAGATACTGGCGGCATTTTTATGGAATCTGTCGAAGCTGAGTTCATCCTGGACCCACAATACCAGGAGCAGCGATGCAGACAACCCGATAGCCAGGCCGGCTATGTTCAGGAAAGTAAATACTTTATGTCTGGTGATGTTACGGAGCGCAACGCGAAAGTAATTTCGGATCATATCTTTAAGGTCAGGGTTCAGGCTAAAGACGATTGTTATCCGCATGCGCTGCACAAAGACCGTCAATGGGTTATATGATTTATCAGCTCTTCCTCTCCTTTCTGCCGGAGATAATAAAGATGATCATCAGGATGACCGAGATAAATGCCGTCGAGGCGCCGAAATAAAAGGGCACGCTTGCATTAACCCTGTCGTACAGCGTACCTGCAATGAGACTTGCCGGTAACAGGGTTAACCCCAGAAGGGCGTTATAGATACCCAGGCCGGTTCCTTTCTTGTTTTTTTCAATTGTATCGGATATAAATGCCTTCTGAATACCATCGGTAGCAGCCGAATAAAGGCCGTACAGGGCAAACAGTGAGACAATGGCTCCGGCACTTGTTGCCACGCCGAAACCAAAATAGACCAGGGAATATATAAAGTATCCTGCAACGAGGATCTTCTCCTTGCCTATTCTGTCAGCCAGGCTTCCTATAGGAACAGAAGCGAGAACAGACACCGAGTTGGTGACCAGATAAACAAGAGGGATCAGTGCCACCTTTACTCCTACATCGTTTGCTTTCACCATCAACAGTGCATCGGTGGAGTTGCCAAGGGTGAAAACGAACACTATTGCCAGGAAAAGATAATATCTCTTCGGGAAGTCTTTAAAATGAAATTCCCTGAAAAGGCCGGTCTTTTCCTTTTTAGCCTCCTTAATACCGAAGATGATAACGAAGATGGCCAGTATAGCCGGAATTCCGGCAAGCATGAATATCAACCGGTAGTTCTCGAGACTCAGCGAAAGGAGGACAAAGGCCAGAAGAGGGCCTGCGATGGCACCGCTGTTGTCCATAGCCTTCTGCAGGCCAAAGCTCCTGCCTGTTTCATTGTTGATGACAGAAGCTGCTATAAGGCTGTCACGCGGAGCAGTCCTGATACCCTTTCCAAACCTTTCAACAAACCTCAGCACCAGGACCTGTACAGGAGAGATGACCAGGGCATAAACCGGCATCACAAGTGCCGACAGAGCGTACCCGACAAGCATAAAAGGTTTATTCTTACCAATCCTGTCACTCCAGAAGCCTGAAAATGCTTTTATCAACGAGGCTGTACTCTCAGCCACCCCTTCAATCAAACCAAGGCTGGCTTTTGACGCTCCTATCGACATCAGAAACATCGGCATGACAGAGTAAATCATCTTCACTGATGTGTCGGTAAGAAAACTGGTCAGCCCGGTGAACAGTATGTTCCTGTTAAACCCGAAGATCTTATCTGGTAATTTCCTGGCAGGTATTTTCATTGACGGTCAGTAACCTCATGCAGTCTGTAATTTCTGTAAACGAAACCGGAGGTATTTATATTAGTTGTTATCTGCATATTATTTCTCGTCAAGCAGCACACCATTGATCCGGAACAGTTTGAACAGTTCGACAATGAATATAGGTGCGAAAGTCATAGTTATTACTATTATCCAGTGCATGCGGTCCATCGTTGCAAGGTTGAAAGCTTCACGCACAGGAGGAATCAGCAACACAACCAGGCCTGTCATAGCGGATACAAGTATAGCCCAGATAAGCGGTATGTTTTTCAGTGGGTTTGTTCTGAATGAGGAGAGAGAATTTGAATGCAGGTTACGTACATGGACCAGTTGTGAGAACATCAGGGTGGCAAAGGCCATTGTACGTCCCAACACCTCTCCCCCGTCGTTTTTCCCGATCAGGAAGGCTATCAGCGGAATAGAACCTATCATAAGTCCCTGGTACATCACCCTCCATATCATCCCTTTGGTCATGAAGCCTTTCCTGGCATTTCTTGGTTTGCGTTGCATGATACCCTCCTCGGGAGGCTCAACGCTAAGGGCCAGGGCTGGCAGGCTGTCGGTAACGAGGTTGATCCAGAGGATATGGATTGGGAGGAGTGGCATGCCCATGTTTAATACTGATGTCACAAGTATCAGAAACAGCTCACCGATGTTGCATGACAGAAGGTAGTGTATAACCTTGAGGATATTGTCATAGATCCTTCGTCCCTCCTCCACGGCAGAAACAATTGTTGCAAAGTTATCATCCGTCAGTATCATGTCGGCAGCACCCTTTGCCACATCAGTACCGACGATGCCCATTGCTGCACCGATGTCAGCCTGTTTCAGTGCCGGAGCATCGTTTACACCGTCACCTGTCATGGCCACCACCTCGCTGTGACTCTGCCAGGCTTTTACAATACGTACCTTATGTTCCGGGGCTACCCTGGCATATACCGTGTACCTGGTGACGTTTTGGCACAGCTCTTCATCTGACAGGTTTTGCAGCTCTGATCCGGTAATGGCTGTATCTCCGTCTTTATAGATACCTATCTCGCGTGCAATGGCCAGTGCCGTGCTCTTATGATCTCCCGTTATCATTACAGGGCGAATGCCTGCTGTTCCACACCTGGCAACAGCATCAAGCACCTCAGGCCGGGCAGGATCGATCATTCCCAGGAGGCCTGTAAATATCAATCCGCTCTCAAGGTCGCCGATAGTGACAGCCTGCGGTGCCTCAGGCAGCTCCTTGTATGCCATGGCCAGGACCCTCAATGCAGAGTCTGCCATTGCCTCATTGGCTTCCCTTATCTTTCCTATATCGTCATCGGTGACAGGCCTCACGTTGCCTTCAATAATAATCTTGTCGCAGACCTCAAGAACCTCATCAAGCCCTCCCTTAACATTAACGCGGGTAAGGTTGTCAGATATCCGGTTCACCGTGGCCATTCTCTTTCTTCCTGAATCGAAGGGGATCTCTGCAACCCTTGGTGCAGACCTCTCCAGGTCATCTTTATAAACACCGTAGAGCACTCCGAACTCAAGGAGCGCTGTCTCGGTCGGATCTCCTGTATAGGTCAACGTCTTATCTTCGTTCTTACCCATTGTGGCATCTGCACAGAGGACAGAGATGGCAAGCAGCCTCTTCTCCTCATCGTTAAGAATACTTGCAGGGCTGCTCCTGTTGATATGGTCCCGTGTATGGTTGACATAAGCTTCAACAACCGTCATCTTGTTCTGGGTAAGTGTCCCTGTTTTGTCGGAGCAGATGACAGTGGCGCTTCCGAGGGTCTCAACTGATGGTAGCGTGCGGATTATGGCATGCCTGTTGACCATCCGTTGAACACCGATGGCAAGGACGATGGTTGAAACAGCAGGAAGACCTTCAGGTATGGCAGCGACAGCCAGGGTGACGGCTGTCATAAACATATTCATGACGGAGTTGCCATAAACCACCCCCACAAGAAATATAACCCCGCAAATGATAAGAGCTACTGTTCCCAGTATCTTACCCAGCTGGTTCAGACGCCTGCTCATTGGCGTTTCCGTCTCCTCGGCATGTTGCAGCATACTGGCGATCTTACCAACTTCAGTCTTCATCCCTGTGTTGACTACAATGCCTTTCCCCCTGCCGTATGTCACAATGCTGCTTGAATAGGCCATGTTGATCCGGTCTCCCAGTGGTATCTCCTTCTCTTCAAGAGTATCTGTATGCTTGTCGACCGGCAATGACTCACCAGTAAGTGAAGATTCCTGTATCTTCAGGTTTACAGCCTCGAAGAGCCTCATATCTGCCGGAATCACAGCCCCTGTCTCCAGTATAACAATATCCCCGGGAACCAGATCCTGTGTGGGTATTTCTGAAACAAAACCGTTACGCAACACTTTGGATGCCGGTGCAGCCATCTTCCTGAGTGCTTCGAGGGATGTCTCCGCTTTCTTTTCCTGAATAGCGCCAATAAGGGCATTGACGATGAGGATGCCAAGTATGACGAAGGTATCGAGCAGCCCTTCATCCTCCATGACACCTATGACAGCCGATATGACAGCTGCAACCAGGAGGATGATGATCATGAAGCTCCTGAACTGGTCAAAAAACATTGAGAAGAAGCTTTTTCTGCGTTTCTCTTCCAGGATGTTATAACCATACTCAACAAGCCGTCTGGCGGCTTCTTCCCCGGTCAATCCATCAGCTTCGGATGTCCCGAACCCGGCAACGACTTCAGGAATGCCCTGGTTGTAATATGTAGTCATAACCTGTGAAATTTATATCAGCCTTCTTTTCATATCAAAGGCTCCAGATTAACCTGTAAAAGTACTGATTTATCTTTTTTTTAAAAGGCTATTAAGTAGTTATAATCGGAACCAAATACGTTATCAGCCACCTGCTGTAAGTGCCATATTACCGGGTTATCCAGCGGGTCACACCCGGAGCAGTAAATGCGCCAGCAATGAATCCGTATGCCTTGCCGGTGTCAATTTTTCAGGTTTTTCGTTTAACATAAACTCAACATGCAGTGTATGCCCTGTTGCCGGTAATCACAGTCGCCTGGCAAGGATCTCTGACCTGGCAGTTGCAGGCAGGTCGGCAGGATTATTCTTTACATCAGATTGGAGAGAAATTACATCCAGATCACCGGTCCCGATACCATA
>QKGI01000144.1 GCA_003250475.1 Bacteroidota bacterium
GAGAGCAATGACGGAAGTGTTTACCTAAGCCTCAATTGCAGCCATTTCGGGTATTCGGAGAAGCTATGGATGAAAGCGGCCGGGGAGACATCGTTCAGGATAGGAGGAATACTCGACCCAAACAGCTCCATGGGCGATATTATAACAGAACAGAAGTGCCCCGGCAGAAAAAACCAAACAAGGTTCTCTTTCCTTGTTATTTCCAGGGTAAAAATGCCCAATGCTGACACAATAGCAGGTTATTTTGAGGAGAGTTCTCCTGAGATTGCCGATGCCCTGAGGAACTACAAACTTATTCCGGACCTTTTCTAAGAAAGAAAAACCGGTCCTGACACATGTATAAACAAAGTAAGCTTTTCCCTTTTGTCGCGAATGACTAAGTTTACATCATAAAGAAAGATATTGAGATATGCCATAATTTTCACGATACTGGTTACCGTAGCCGCGGCTTTCATTTATTCGTCGCTATCGAAATGGCAGGAATCCATGGTTGAAAAGAATAAAGCAGTATGTGACTCATTTGCAGGTAAACTATACAATTCAGCCCAGGCAGAGATAGACATCCTGGACAGTCTCGGGCTAATGACATCTAAAGATCTGTCATCAGCCGGGATCAAGTTCGTTGACAGCACATTAAAGGTCATTTCGGAGCGCGAACTGAAGGTTCTTTCCGGCCTTGACGGCGGTTTTTACCTGGTATCGGCGGATGAGTTCTACGGCTATGCTTTCCCCACCTCCCCCCCGCCTGTTCCTGTATATGGCCCGCCCCCAAGGTCATATAACATTATTAAGAATCAGTCATTGCAATCGGTCTCTGAGAACCGCCCTATAACTGATGTACACTCTTTCGATGCAGCCGTCTTTCCACTTGCCACAAGACCTATTGTCCGCGATTCCAAAGTCGTATGCGTGGTGTGGGTCAGGATACATATTGAAAATGAACTGCCGATAATAAAATTAAAGCAGGTGGTAAATGTTACCGCCCTGATATCGATACTGGGCTTTCTGTTTCTGATGCTGCTGTCAGCCTTGCTCGGAGGCGAGATAAAGGGCATTCAGAAAGAGATGGAGCAGATAAGATTTAACTCATCCCTACGGCTTAGAAAGAGATGGGGTATGTTCGGATATATCACTTCCAATATCAATCAGATGCTTGATACCATAGAAGAGGAGGTCGACCAGAGGCTGATTCTCGAACGGCAGCTAAGCCAGAAAGAAAAGCTTGCCTCCCTGGGGAACATGGTTGCCGGTGTGGCTCATGAGGTGAAGACTCCACTGGCTATTATCAAGACAAGAATCCAGATGTGGCAGAAGGAGATTCAGAATGCTCCCGGGATCTCCGGACAGATATCCCCGGAATCGATGCAACTGGTAATCGATGAGACAAACAGGCTTGCCACACTGGTAAAACGGCTTTTGATTTTTTCACGACCGATAGATAAGAAACTGAAACCCACCGATATTAATAAACTGATCAGCGAGGTTGTAAGCTTTATGAACATGAAAATGAATGAGATGAGAATCTCAGTCGTTCTTTTTCTGACCCCTGACCTGCCGCTGATCCAGGCTGACGAAAACTCAATCAAGGAGGTCATCATCAATATCCTGGATAACTCCATCGAGGCCATGCCTGATGGCGGAATTATTAAGATAAACACACGCGTCGATTCAGAAAATGAAAGGCTTTCAATCGAGGTTGATGATCAGGGCAAGGGCATTTCTGAGGATATTATTAACAAGGTATTCGACCCGTTCTTTACATCAAAGGAATCAGGGGCCGGATTGGGTTTATACATATCATACCAGATTATCAAGGCACATAATGGTGAAATATCATTTATAAAGAACACGGGGGCCGGTATTAAGTGTATTATTAATTTACCGTTCTCTAATTAACAGACAAACAGGTGAGTAACAATAAACACATCCTCATAGTAGATGACGAGATCTCCATGCGGAAGAATATCTCTGATTTGCTGTCACCGCTTGGTTATCAGATTCTTGAGGCCGGAAACGGAGAGGCAGCAATGACCATGTTCGTGCAGAAGAAGCCTCATGTCATTATTCTCGATATCAATCTGCCGGGGAAGAATGGACTGGAAGTCCTGAAAGAGATAAAGAGCATTTCCACCGATATACCCGTAATAGTTTTTACAGCTTTCGGAACAAGTGAACGTGCGATGGAGGCGATGAAGCTTGGAGCGTTTGATTATCTCGAGAAACCTTTTGAACTTGATGAATTTATCCTGACTGTTGAAAGAGCATGTGAATACCAGAACCTGCTTACGGAGGTTAAAGAGTTACGTTCTCTGGTAAGTGAAGCCAGGAGCCAGTCCAGTGATGATAACATCATAGGCAGAAACCCGAGGATGCAGGAGATATTCAAGCTCATCGGCCGGATAGCACCCACGGATGCTACTGTGCTGATCCAGGGAGAAAGCGGCACCGGCAAGGAACTGATTGCTGATGCCATACAAAGACACTCCCTCCTGTCTGATAAACCATTTGTTAAAATCAACTGCGGAGCATTGTCAGAATCAGTCCTTGAAAGTGAAATATTCGGTCATGAAAAAGGGTCATTCACCGGGGCAGGCTCAAGGAGGAAAGGACTCTTTGAGATCGCTGACGGAGGGACGGTCTACCTCGACGAGATAAACAGCATGCCACAGTCCCTGCAGGTGAGGTTGTTACGAATACTGCAGAAACAGTCGTTCTTCCGTGTGGGGGGTGTGACACCGGTGAAGGTTAACGTCAGGGTAATAGCCTCGGCTAACAAAGACATTGAGAAGGAGATGAAAAACGGTAATTTCCGTGAAGACCTGTTCTACCGTCTTTGTGTTGTCAGAATAAACATACCTCCCCTCAGGGAGAGGAAGGATGATATTGTCCCTCTGATCGAATATTTTCTCAGGAAATACTGTCCTTCAAGAAAGCTGATAATCCCTGAAGAGTCAATGAAAAAGCTCTGTTCCTATAACTGGCCGGGAAACATCAGGGAACTCGAGAATACGATATACAGTGCCATAGTTACTGCAAATAATGATGTGCTCAGCATCAAAAACCTGCCACTGCGGTCTGAAAAGCAACTGGAAGAGTTTTCCTTCATATCGCTTTTAAAAGACCATAACTCTTTCAAGGGAGCCGTAAGTTATGTGGAGAAGAAAATTATTGAGGCAGCCCTGAAGATCAATAATAACAATCAGACCAAAACGGCACTGTTCCTCAGGATTAACAGAAGGTTGCTCTATTCCAAAATGAGGGAGTTAGCAATTATACCTGATAATGCTTCCATGGGTAAGACTCCTGTGAAGAAGAACAACAGCCGGTTATCATCAGGCAAATAATATTACCGGTGATGCTCATTATGTGGAAAGCCGGAGCGGCACGATTTAAGGAACGGGCTCAGGGGGATGAATTTTTATCTCTTAAACATGAAACTTATGCAGCGGGCTGAAACTATACTGAAGAGGAGCCTGATTGCCGTCTTCCTCCTGCTTGCCTCCTGTATCTCCTTTTCGCAGACCTATGTCCCGGGCTACTCCTATTTCGGAAGAGCCAATTACATTGAATATATTGCCGGCAACCTGCCTTTAATAATCTCTGTGCCTCACGGTGGAAATCTTACTCCTTCTGAGATTCCTGACAGGACATGCGGTGACGAGACGGTCACCGATTCCTATACCAGGGAGCTGGCAGAGTCTGTCAGGCAGGAAATACAGAAAATAACGGGTTGCACACCACATGTTATTATCTGCCACCTGAAAAGGACAAAGCTTGATGTGAACCGTGCGGTGGAGATAGCCACCTGCGGGAATGAATATGCGGCGATTGCCTGGGATGATTACCACCGTTTCATCGACAGCGCCAGCGCTTCTGTTGAACGGGTATCCGGCAAAGGACTGCTGATTGACATACACGGGCACGGACATGCTATACAGAGGCTGGAACTGGGTTATCTGCTTTCCTCAGAGCAACTCAGATACTCTGATGCCCTGCTCGACGAGACTACTGTCATAGATCAGAGCAGCATAAGGAACCTTGCAGGTACAAATGTCACAGGACTGAATCACTCCGCATTGATCCATGGACCTTACAGCCTGGGTACTATGTTCGGGGCAAGGGGATATCCTGCAGTCCCGGGTATCGACGAACCATTTCCGCTGGTCGGGGAACCCTATTTCAGCGGGGGATACATCACAGAGAGGCATGGCTCGGTAAGTGACGGTACCATTGATGCAATACAGATCGAGTGCAACCATGATGTAAGATTCGAAGAGACAGCCAGGGATAATTTTGCAGTTGCCACCGCTACCGTATTCCTGGACTATCTGATCAAACATTACTTCCCCGGTCTTCCCCAGACCTACTGCAACCAGAGCGGAATTGAATCACCGGGGAACGAGGGGTATGGGTTGTATCCTGTACCCTTCAATGAGACACTGACAGCCAGGGCAATAAGTCCGTGTCAGTTAAGAATCTTTAACATGAAAGGGGAACTTCTTATTACAGAGAATGTTACCGGTGAGAAGACAATAAATACGGAAGAGCTGAGTGATGGGATCTATTTAGCCCTCTTCAGCATCAATGGCGATATTACTTTCAGGTGTAAAATAATCAAGGGAAGCACTACTGAATAAGTACTTCCCCGAAATATTATAAAAAAGGGGTGCATTGCACCCCTGATACTTTTACTTCAGGCCTTTTGTAAGAGCCGGAGCAGCTTTGAACTTAACGACCTTCTTGGCTGGTACATTCAGTTTGGCGCCGGTGCGCGGGTTGCGGACAACTCTTGCACTCCTCTTTTCAACTTTGAATGTGCCCATTGACGGGAGCTGAAGCCTCTGGCCTTTTTTCATGGCCTCGCCAAACGAACCTACGAAAGCGTTCAAAGCAATGTTGGCATCCTTAAGGGAAAGTCCTGCTTTTTTTGCAATGCTGCTTACTAATTCTTTTTTTGTCATAGTCAATACAATTTTAGGGTTAGACCAAATATCTAATTACATACAAATTTATTTCATTCTTTTGCAAAAGCAAGTTTTTTGGTCCTTTTTTAACCTGAAACGCCGATTTTTATTAGAAATGAGAACGCTCAGGCATGAAGAAAACCCATATCCTGCAGGGCAGAGCTTCCCGGGTATCATCAGGAGCCCATTTACAGGGGGTCCCGTACGGATAAACAAGTGTCATTATTTATAAAATATAAGGCTCTGAAAAGGAAAACAAAAAAACATTATATTTGCACCCTCTGATCTGTCCGATATCATCCGGACAGGACCGAAAAGGAGAAATGGCAGAGTGGTCGATTGCGGCGGTCTTGAAAACCGTTGTCCGGGCGACTGGACCGGGGGTTCGAATCCCTCTTTCTCCGCCAGAGTATAGCACACCTGTCCCGTCTATGACGGGGCAGGTTTTTTATTTTCCGGCGGAATAAGCCCGGCTTGCCGGAGCGAATGATGGCGGAAAATAAAAGACTCTCAGGCACGTAAGGGCTTGAGAGTGTGCTATACTCTGCAGGATTCCACAATATGGGATCACCCTCCGCCAACCGGCGGAGAGTAATCACTTACCCTTTCCATCTAACGCGGGAGCTTCTATTTTCCGGCAGAGGTAACCCGGCCTGCCGGAGCAGTCCACCCCCCGGCATCCGTCCGGCGGAGAGCAATCCCATAATCTGTGCTATCTTTGTGATCTCAATTAACAGATATGCCAAGAGACCTTATCCTGCCGGTCACCGAAGAGACCACCCTGATGCCATTCCTGATCGCCTCGCTCAGGGACAAGAGCCGTGACAACATCAAATCGCTGCTGCGTAACAGGCAGGTAGTGATCAACGGAGAACCGGTCACACAGTTCAATCACCAGCTGAAGCCGGGTGACAGCCTGGTCATCAGTCCTGTCAGGAAGACCGACGGCCTGCTGGCCCGTAACATGCGAATCGTTTATGAGGATGAGTACATGATCGTCATTGATAAAAATGCCGGTCTTCTCTCTATGGCTTCCGATAATGAAAAGTATCTGACGGCGTATAACATACTCAGCGGGTATGTTAAGAGCCAGAGACCCTCAAACAGGATCTTCATTGTCCATCGTCTTGACCGTGACACATCTGGACTGATGATGTTCGCCCGCAGTGAGAAGGTGCAGAGCCTCCTGCAGCGCGACTGGAAGAAAAACGTTACGGCACGTACATATGTGGCCCTCGTCGAGGGTGAGGTCACCGAGCCCGGGGGGGAGGTCAGATCATATATTTACGAGAGCAAGGCCCTGGTGATGCACTCGACGCATAACCCCGGCAAGGGTGATCTTGCCATCACCCGCTTCAGGAAACTGAAGAGCAACAAAGAATATTCACTCCTGGAGGTCAGTCTGGAGACAGGCAAAAAGAACCAGATAAGACTGCATATGCAGGAGCTCGGGCACAGCATTGCCGGAGATAAAAAATACGGAGCCCATACCAGTCCTATTGGCAGACTGGGGCTTCACGCCAGCGTGCTGGCATTCATACACCCGGTGACAGGAAAAGAACTGCGCTTTGAATCCAGGATCCCGGCGAAATTCCGGCGGCTGGTATGAGCCCCGGGACCGGTGCCATACTGTGACCCTGTCTCAGAAGGGCCAGAAGTTATTATCATACCACACCTGCTCCCTCAGATCCTTGTCGATCCTCATGAGCCACTTCTGGTGCCCTCTCTCCCACTGTGCCAGCATCAGGTACATCGCCTTTTCATTTGTGTCAGTGGCAGTCTCTGCGCGTCCGGAATAGAGCTCCACAGCCTTGGCTTCAAAATCCATGGCAGCGCTGATAGCTGCTGCTTCAAAGCCGGCAGCACTGATCTGATTCTTCATCTCATCCGTCAGCACCTGCCTCGACACCTCATCCGGGGCTAGGTCAGCCTTATCTGATATCTCCGTGAAGGCCTTATGCTTCTGGTAATGTGAGAACTGGTTCGACAGGAAGAGGATATGCTGCTCCTCCTCCCCGGCAATGATGGAGAAGATCCTCCTTACTGCCTCGCTCTGTGTCTGGGCTGCGATGTTTGAGTAAAAGGCCTTACCTCTCTGCTCGAGTAAGATAGCCTCCTTAAGAATGTCTGTAGTGCTTTTTGTTTCCATCATTTCGGACTTTATCCAGATACGGTTTACAGTTTAACACTCCAGCCGCACTTTTGTTTTTAAGGTGACCAATATACCCGGCACTCCCCCTGTAAGACTGCATGACTGCATGACCTTCAGACCCCAGACCTTCAGACCAGAGACCTCCTTCAGACCTAAAAAGACTGCATCTCGTACAGCTTCCTGTAAATACCCTTATTGTTTTTTATCAGCTCCTCGTGTGTCCCGCTCTCTGCTATGCGTCCCTCCTCCACAACAACGATAAGGTCTGCATGCTGTATCGTGGAAAGCCTGTGAGCTATCACGACGGAAGTACGGTTCTCCATCAGTTTCAGCATGGCATCCTGCACCAGCCTCTCTGACTCGGTATCGAGGGCGGAGGTGGCCTCATCAAGGATGAGGATCGGCGGGTTGGCCATGATAGCCCGGGCAATACTTATCCTCTGCCTCTGTCCCCCGCTGAGCTTGTTGCCGCCCTCACCCACGGTACTGTCGTAACCGTCGGGCGTCTCCCGGATGAAGTCGTTTGCATTTGCTATTGTGGCAGCCCTGATCACACTCTCGGGATCGGCTTCTCCATTCAGGGCGAAGGAAATATTGCTGCTGAAGGTGTCATTGAACAGTATGGCCTGCTGGCTCACAATACCCATCAGGTGCCTGAGATCTTTCAGGTTCACGTCGCGTACATCCACGCCGTCAATGACCACCGATCCCCTGTCAGGATCGATGAATCGAGGGATAAGGTCGGCAAGCGTCGATTTGCCGCCACCGGAGCGACCCACCACAGCCACCGTCTGTCCCTTCTTTATCTTAAGCGATACATCCTTCAGGACAGGTTCATGGTCATAGGCAAACCATACGTTTCTGAACTCGATAGAGTCATTGAATGCCGTTAACCTCACCGCATCAGGCTTCTCTGTGATGCTCTCCTCCGCATCGAGGACCTGGTTGATCCTGTTTATTGAGGCCATACCCTTTTGTATGTTAAACCATGCGCTGGAGATCGACTTTGCCGGCTGTATCATCTGGGAGAAGACCACAACAAATGCTATCAGCTTGTCAGGCGACATGTTACCTGTGCCCCTGAGGGCAAGCATGCCTCCGTAATATATCACCATCAGCAGTACCAGCGTCGACAAAAACTCACTGACAGGGTGGGCAAGGTAAGCTTTGCGTACCACCCTGCGGAAGGTCTTTGTATACTTTATATTCGCCTGGCCAAACTGATCTGACATCTTCTGCTCAGCATTAAATCCTTTTATTATGCGGAGGCCTGTAAGCGTCTCCTCGAGTACTGAGAGCAACCTTCCCAGAGCCTGCTGTCCCTTGAAGGAGGCGCTCCTGAGAGTCCGGCTGATACGCGCTATGGCCCAGCCACTGAGGGGAAGCATCAGCAAAGCAAAAAATGTGAGGTGCGGACTGGTCACTATAAGGTAGGTCACGAAAATAATTATGGTGAAAGGATCGCGGAACATCATTGAAAGTGAGGCCATGACCGATACCTCTATCTCCTGGACATCATTGGAAACCCTGGTCATCAGGTCTCCCTTACGGGCCTCGGAGAAGTAAGACAATGGAAGCCTTAGTATCTTGGAATAGATCTTGTTTCTCAAGTCCCTGACGGTGCCTGCCCTCAATGCTGCCATGCAGTTGTTAGCCATAAAGACCAGGAAATTCTTTATGAAGCTGGCTATTGCAAAGAGAATAACAACATTCAGCAGGGTTATCATCTCTCCATGCTTATCTATAGATGATGAAAAGAACCAGTTAGCCCAATCATTGATATACTTCATGGTGAAGGAAAAATGACCCGGATGAGGGGCCGCTCCCACCCTGTTAAACAGTATCTGGAGGAAAGGAACGATAAGGGTAAAGGTGAACAGTGCAAAAAATGCGCTCAGGATGTTATACACCATATTTTGCGCTGCAAGCCATTTGTATGGCCTGAGATATTGCATGAGTATCTTTATACTCTTCATGATCAAGTATCAGAATCCGGTATATGTGAATGGTGTTACAGACTTCATCTCCTCCCTGACGGCTTCGCTCACCTCAAGAGTATCAATGAATCTGCGGATTATCTCACCGGTGATTTTTTCATTGGTTCTTGTAAGTGCTAGCAGGGCCTCATATGGTTTCGGGAAGCCTTCCCTGCGGAGGATTGTCTGCAGTGCTTCAGCAACAACGACCCAGTTCTCCTCAAGGTCGTTCTTTATCCTGTCATGGTTTACTATCAGCTTTGACAATCCTTTTTTTACCGACTTCCAGGCTATCAGCGTATGAGCCATGGCAACACCTGTGTTGCGTATGACCGTGGAGTCCGTCAGGTCGCGCTGTAGCCTTGATACAGGCAGCTTGGAGGAGAGGTGCCCGAAGAGTGAGTTGGCAACACCCAGGTTACCTTCACCGTTCTCAAAGTCGATGGGGTTGACCTTATGAGGCATCGCTGACGAACCTATCTCTCCCTTTATGATCGTCTGTTTGAAATAATCGAGTGAGATATAGCTCCACATATCCCTGCAGAGGTCAATTATGATAGTATTAATCCGGCTAATGTTGTCGAAGAGCTCAGCCAGCCCGTCGTAGTGTTCTATCTGTGTGGTTGTCTGCTGCCTCTCAAGCCCCAGCCTCTCTGTCAACAACCTGTTGGCAAAATCGATCCAGTTTACGGATGGATACGCCACCCTGTGTGCATTGAGGTTACCTGTTGCGCCACCGAACTTGCCACTGTATCTTGTCCCGGCCAGGAGCATCATCTGCCTGTCAAGCCTCTCTGCAAACACGGCTATCTCCTTGCCCAGCCTGGTGGGTGTGGCCGGCTGTCCGTGAGTCCTGGCCAGCATGGGGATACCGGCCCAGTCCTCCGCCATTGACCTTAAACTGTCGCGCAAAGAGACCAGTAGCGGTATCATGACCTCCCTGACGGAGTCCCTGATTGCCATCGGCATGGCCGTGTTGTTGATATCCTGGGATGTAAGGCCGAAGTGTACGAACTCAGACCACTTTTCAAGACCCAGGGCAACAACCTTTTCCTTGACGAAATACTCCACTGCCTTGACATCATGGTTAGTGACCGCCTCTTTCTGCTTTATCTGCTCTGCATCAGCCGGCGTGAAGCTGCCGTGCAGGTTCTTAAGCTCCTCCAGGGCATCGGAGGGGAAACCGGTAAACTGAGGCAGCCCGGCCTGCGAGAGGGCAATAAAATACTCCGTCTCGACAAGCACACGGTAGTGCATCAGTCCAAACTCCGAATAATACGGTACCAGCTCTGCCACCCGCTCCCCGTAGCGGCCGTCAACCGGTGATATTGCCTTTAAACGGTCCATAGTCTTTATATCCTCACCGCGATTTAACCTGTGAATCAAAAATCAAAAATACTATTTTGTACTGGTCTAAAAAAATTGAACCTTTGCAATTAACTCCATGACCTGAAAATGAGATGCGAAAGATAAGGGTTTCAGCAGTCAGATACATAAACAGCTATCCGTTCATGATAGGTCTACGTGACGGTGAGGTTGCTGCCATGATCGATCTGGAGGTGTGCCATCCGTCAGAGTGTGCCGACAGGCTGCTGGCCGGTGAGACGGATCTCGGCCTGATACCTGTTGCCATGATTGCATCGATGAAGGAGTATCATCTTGTCAGTAACTACTGCCTGAGCACCAATGGCGAGGTGCGTACCGTCCTCCTCGTCAGCAACACGCCTTTTGAACAGATCACAAGGATTTTTCTCGACTACAGGTCGAGGAGCTCTGTGACACTATGCCGGATACTGGCAGCAAGGTACTGGCAGCGGGAGTTTGAGTGGCATCCGGCCCCTGAGGAGTTTGACATCACAGCCATGAAGCACGGCGAAGCTGCCGTCATGATCGGTGACCGTTGTTTTGAGTACGCACGGTACTTTGATTTCAGGCTTGACCTGGGACTCGAGTGGAAGAGGTTTACAGGGCTTCCGTTCGTATTTGCGTGCTGGGTATCAGCCCGTAAGCTGCCGGAACAGTTCACCACCCTCTTCAACAAGGCGCTGGAGGAAGGTCTGACACGGAAGAATGAGGCAGTAGCACTCCTGAAAGAAGGGACAAAAGTGTCACCTGAGGAGGTCATCTATTACCTCAATAATAATATCGACTTTAACCTGGATGACCTTAAGAGAGAGGCCATCAAGAAATTCATTGATTATATAAAAGAACTAAAGTTAACCCCATGAATAAGCTCTTTATCAAATTCATAGCCGTGATTGTCATCGCCTTCTTCTCTGCCGGAGCGGCGAAGTCACAGGAGGCACCAGACTCGACCACCCTTGTCTACAAGGTAAAGATAGACAAGATGATAGCGGCACCGCTATGGCGGAGTGTTAAGAAAAGCTTCGTGGAAGCTGACTCCATGAAGGCCGACTATATTCTCATTCAGATGAATACCTACGGTGGCCAGGTAGATATTGCCGACTCGATACGCACACTTATACTGAACTGCAAGAGACCCGTGATGGTCTTCATTGATAACCAGGCTATTTCAGCCGGCGCTCTGATATCCGTCGCTGCCGACAGCATCTATATGCGTTCCGGTGCCAGCATCGGGGCAGCTACTGTCGTTGACCAGTCAGGACAGAAGATGCCTGACAAATACCAGTCGTTCATGCGCGGTATGATGAGAGCCACGGCAGAAGCTCACGGCAAGAAGGCGGTGGTGAACAACGGCGACACAACATGGGTGTGGCGACGCGACCCTGAGATTGCCCAGGCGATGGTCGATCCTTCAATAGTGCTGAAAGGAATTGTTGATACCGGCCAGGTGCTTACCCTGACTGCCCTCGAGGCAATCAAATATGGTTTCTGCGAGGGACAGGCGGAGACGGTGGAGGAGGTCCTGGAAAAGGGAGGTATAAAGGAGTACACCATGAGGGAGCTGAAGCTGAGCGCCGTAGACAAGATCATCATCCTGCTTGTCAATCCGGTGGTTTCAGGTCTTCTGATAATGCTTATTATCGGGGGTATCTATTTCGAGCTGCAATCGCCGGGGGTGGGATTCCCGCTGGCAGCAGCCATATTCGCCGCCCTTCTTTATTTTGCCCCACTGTACCTGGAGGGCGTTGCAGCCAACTGGCATGTGATGATATTCATAATAGGAATAATCCTTCTACTGGTGGAGATATTTGCAGTCCCGGGCTTCGGTGTCACCGGGGTGCTGGGCGTGATAGGCATCGTCACCGGACTGGCATTTGTGATGATAGACAAGATAGTCTTCAGGTTCGGTCCGTCGGGTGACGGGGTAAAAGAGGTAGTGGCTGCCTTTGCCATTGTCACACTGTCGGCTGTGGTGGCATTCATACTGTCGCTATGGCTTTCGAGGAAGCTCTTTTCGCCCAACAGGCTCTTCGGCAGCCTGGCCCTTGAGACATCGGTAAACCAGGCTGACGGTTTTGTGAGCTTCGACAAGAACAAGCTGCAGTCACTTGTCGGCAGCAGGGGAACGGCCCATACCGTGCTCCGCCCGTCAGGCAAGGTGATGATCGGCGACGAGGTATACTCTGCTGTTGCCGAGACAGGTTTCATTGCCAGGGGAACAGAGATAGTTGTCAGAAGGGAAGAACAGGGTCAGCTGTATGTGGTGGCCACGGAAAATGCCTGACCGGCCATGAAGCAGGTACGGGTCAGACCTTATGCCAGGGGAGACTTCCAGGGTATCATGCAGGTCTGGACAGCTACCGGGCTGAGCAGTCCGGAGCGGGGTGACGACGCAGAGACAATCGAACGCAGTATAACCATGGGCGGCACCCTGCTTGTCTTATCTGATGACAATGCCGGGGACACAATAATAGGTACCTCATGGATCACCTTTGACGGACGCAGGCTTCATCTCCATCACTTCGGAATAACGCCTGAATACCAGGGAAAAGGCCTGTCGCGAAAGCTCCTGGGAGAATCGCTCAAGTTTGTAAAGGAAAAGGGACACCAGGTAAAAATTGAAGTCCACCGAACAAATGAGATTGCTATCCGGTTATATAAGAAAGCCGGTTTCAAGTACCTGGGAGATTATGACGTTTATATTATCAGGGACATACAATCACTTGAATTCTAAAATGTTAAAATAACCTTAAAGAGACATTTTAATTTCCCCGGACAAGTTTTTTTTAGTATATTTGAAGAAATATATTCAGCATTATCATGGCACGAACGATTACGTTTTCACAGTTGAGGCAGATCAAGGACCAGCTTCCTGACGGGAGCATCAGAAAGATAGCCGATGAGCTAGATATGACAGAAGAGACCGTCAGGAACTATTTCGGGGGCTGGAACTTCGACCGCGGGCAGAGTGCCGGGATCCACATTGAAAAAGGACCTGAAGGGGGTATAGTCACAATAGAAGATACTACAGTACTTGACCTTGCCGAGAGCATGCTGCTGCGCTAATTCAGTCTCCTGAAGGAGAGAGAAAGCAAAAGTTCTTACTTTTGCTTTTTTCATTTCATAATATGGCTCACCATTATATCACGGAAGCCGAGAAGAGTTACAGGAGCCTTCTTTACGGCGAGTGCAGGAAGCTATTCGCCGGTAATCCCATACCGTCACATGATCACAGGCATCATGAACGTGTTTGGGTCAACGCCTCACTCCTTCTTGAGCGTCTCTATTCAGCAGGAATGGCTACTGACAGCCGGCTGGCAGTCAAGGCTATCGTTGCGGCGTTTTATCATGATACCGGCCTGACGGTGAATCACGGGGCCGACCATGGCAGGGAGAGCAGGGCCATATGCAGTCTCTTCCTCAAAAAGCATGGTTTCACCCCTGAGGAGAGCCTCGAAATACTCGATGCTGTCGAGATGCATGATAACAAAGAATACCCGGGTCTGAATGACCCGTCCTCGCTTGCTTCGGTCATTTCAGTTGCAGACGATATGGAAGCTTTCGGAGAGGAAGGCATCGAACGCTATACCGAGATCTATTCGATGAGAGGAATAAAACCCGGTGAAATGCCCGGGCTTATCATTACCAATGTGTCGTCACGCTTCAACCATCTTAAATCGACTTATCATATGTTCCCCGATCTTGTTGAGGAGATGCAGGTCAGGGCGGAAATTGTTACCAGTCACTTCATACAACAGTTAAAATGAGAAATCTACTGTCCACCACTCTTCTTGCCATCGTGCTCACAGCCACACTCTCAGCCCAGGAGAGAAGCAGCACGCCATCGTTAAAGTACGATGAGAATCAAAGTTTAACCTGGGAAGAGGCCATCAGGTACTACCAGGCACTCGACGAGGAGTATGAAGAAGCCTCTCTCATAGAGATGGGTATGACCGATGCCGGCAGGCCCTTACACCTGTTCATCATCTCCGGCGACGGTCTGTTTGACCCCAGGGAGATACACAGTAAGGGAAAGACCATTGTTCTTATTAATAACGGCATACACCCGGGTGAGCCCGAAGGCATCGACGCCAGTGCCAGGTTTGCTGCAGACATACTGGCAGACAGGGAGGGACTGAAAAAGTATCTCCGCAACTGCACCGTGGCAATCATCCCGGTCTATAACGTAGGAGGCGCACTGACACGAAGCCGTTACTGGCGCATCAACCAGAACGGTCCCGAAGAGAAAGGTGCCAGACGCAACACAAGATTTCTTGATCTGAACCGCGACTTTGTAAAGCAGGACTCACGTGATGCCCGCGCCTTTGCAGAGATTTACAGCTACCTCGATCCCGATGTCTTCCTTGACACCCATACAACCAACGGGTCCGACCACCAGTTCACCGTGACGCTGATCGCCACCCAGCCGGAAAAGATGTTTCCGGAGATGGAACATTTCTTCCGCGAAGAGATGCTTCCCGGGCTCTATAGCCGGATGAAAGAGGTCGGGAAAAATGAAATGGTGCCATATGTCCAGTACACTGAAAGAGGTGAGATAAAAGCCATAACAGGATTTAAGGAACATGCATATTACTCCACCGGCTACTCCGCTCTCTTCAACTCGTTCGGTTTCATGACGGAGACTCTCGTCTATAAACCCTACCCGGAGAGGGTGAGAGGGACACTGCAGTTCATAAAGGAACTGGTGAGGTATTCGGCGCTGAACAGCAAAGAGATATTAAGGCTCAGGGCAGAAGCAAACCGTCGCACTCTTGAAGCAAAGGAATACGTGGTAGACTGGGAACAGGATACTACACGCTGGGACATGGTCATATTTCATGGTTACAGATACGAAGACACCGTCACGCCGATATCCGGAAGAAAAACAGGGTTCTACAACCACTCCAGACCTTATACGGATACAATAAGGTACTATAACTATTTCAAACCTGCCGTTGTGGTAGAGGCTCCGGAGGCATATATCGTTCCTTTTGCCTGGGAGGAGGTCATAGAACGCCTGCGGATCAACGGCGCTGAGATGCACCAGATCAAGAATGACACAACACTGACGGTAGAAGCTTATTATATCGACGGATATGAGCCTGCCAGGAGAGCCACACAGGGACATTATTTCAACAGTAAAACAGAGGTCAGAAAGGTCACCCGGGAGGTAGGGTATCTTAAGGGCGACTATATCATTCCCCTCAACCAGAGGTCCAACAAATATATAGTAACGATGCTTGAGCCCAGGAGCGAATCCGGATTCTTTGCCTGGAATTTCTTCGATTCATTCCTTGAGGGTCAGGACTGGTTCTCGGCATGGGGCTTTGAAAGCCATCTTAAGGAGCTCCTCGACCATGATCCGGCACTCAGGGCTGCCTTTGACAAAGCGAGAAACGAGGATGCGCAAATGGCAGCAGACCCGGTGGTTCAGCTCCAGTGGCTCTATCAGAACACCCCTGTATCGGAACTGGAGAAAAGGACCAGGCTGTATCCTGTGGGCAGACTGATGAAAAAAAGCAACTGAGCACCGGAGGCTGCAAAAAGAGGTACTTCGGCAGGCTGGATAGCTGCAATGAATCGATGATGTCTTAACAGGTTACCTGGCAAAGAAATCGAGTACCGTCTCCCCTCCCAGGCGTGCTACAAGATTATCACCCTTATGCACCGGGCCCACGCCTGAAGGGGTTCCCGTAAATATCAGGTCACCAGTCTTCAATGTATAATATCTTGATACATAAGATATTATACTATCGAACCCAAATATCAGATCCGAAGTACTACCCTCCTGCCTCACCTCTCCGTTCACCTCAAGGGTGAAGGTTATGGCGGCAGGATCACTGAACCTCTCTTTGGGGAGGAAGGTACCCAGCGGAGCCGATCCGTCGAATGTCTTGGAGAGCTCCCACGGGTGACCCGCCTGTGAGAACTTATGCTGAAGATCACGTGCCGTGAAGTCTATCCCGACAGTCAGGGCATCATAATATCTTTCAGCGTAGCCGGGGGCAATACCCTTGCCCAGCCTGGAGATACGGAGCACTATCTCCGCTTCGTACTGAACATCATCTGAAAAATCCGGAATAAAGAACGGTTTGTTTTTCTTGAGGATGGCCGAATCAGGCTTGAGGAAAATCATCGGTTCAGCGGGCAGGGGCCGCTTCATCTCGGCAGCATGCTTCCTGTAATTAAGGCCTACACATATTATTTTCATCCTCTCAGGCTTTACCGAACGAGCGCACCTTGATAGCGGTGATCACCTGTTTGGTATTGAGAGGGAAGTCGCCATTCATCATCCATGAGTAGTATGACGGTTCCTCCCTGAAAACCAGCTCCACCGGTTTTCCTTTATGCTTCCCGAAATTGAACACCTCGGTACCCTGTTCGTTGAAGACTATTCTTCCTGCCAGGTCTGCATTGTTGTTGTAGGCGCTGAAAGCCGACAGCTTTTCAATGTCATTTTCAAGGTCGGGATACCTGTCAAGCTGCGCCTTGAGGATCTCATATGTGGCAGCTGTATCAGCCTGTGCGCTGTGGGCATTTTCGAGCTCCAGGTCACAATAGAACTTATAGGCAGCGCTGAGGGTCCTCTGCTCCTTCTTATGAAATATCACCTGTACATCGACATACCTGTGACGGGCAGGGTCGAAATCGACGTTTACCCTGAGGAACTCCTCACAGAGAACAGGTATATCAAACTTCATGGAGTTGAATCCTGCAAGGTCACATCCTTCAAGGAAGGAGGCAATCCTCCGCGCCACATCCTTGAAATGCGGTTCGGCTGCCACGTCAGCGTCAGTGATACCATGTACGCGTGTTGCCTCGGGTGATATCGGTATCCCGGGGTTGATTCTCAGGGTCAGCCATTCTTCGTCACCGCCGGGAGTTACTTTGAGAGCGGAGAACTCTACGATACGGTCAAAAGCAACACTTACCCCGGTTGTCTCAAGATCAAGGATGACCAGGGGTTTTCTGAGATTTAGCTCCATAACGGCGGGGTCTCAGGCGTTTATCATCATCGGCATGAGAAGCATGAGGAGGTCCTCTTCGTCATTGCCTGTCTCCGAAGGAAGGAAGAGTCCGGCTCTTGTCGGGTCTGCCAGCTCTACTATGACATCCTGGGAGGTTATGTTGGAGAGTATCTCGAGCAGGAAAACAGACTTGAAGCCTATCTCCATATCATCACCTTCATAGAGGCATTTATGACGCTCATAAGCCGAGATAGAGAAATCAACATCCTGGGCCGAGACTGTTATCTGGTTGGGTGTGAACTGCAGCTTGACAAGATTGCTGGCCTGGTTGGAGAAGACGGATACCCTGCGGAGTATATTGTAGAACTCCAGCCTGTCTATGCGCACCTTGCGCGGGTTATTCTTCGGGATGACTGAGTTGTAATTGGGGTAATTCCCTTCAACAAGGCGGCATACCACCTTATAGTCAGAGAGAATGAAGAATGCATTCCTGTCATCAAACTCCACGGATACCACACCGCTCTCTTTGGGCAGGATATTCTTCAGCAGCGATGCCGGCTTCTTGGGCAGAATAAATGATGCCGTATCATCAGCCTTAGCGTCGTTTCTCTGGTATCTCACCAGCTTGTGGGCATCGGAAGCCACAAAGGTAAGCTTCTCAGGAGAGGCCTCAACGAGTATGCCTCCCATCACCGGCCGGAGCTCATCATCAGCCGTGGCAAACAATGTCCTTGATATCCCGGCAAGAAGAAGGTCAGCAGGCAGGTTGAAGCTGAACCGCTTCTCCTTCTTTATCACCGGCAGTACCGGGAAATCGATACCATTTTGCCCGACGATACTGAAACGCCCGTTCTCCGAATTAATGACAACAGCCATCGTGTCGGGGTTGATGTCAAAGGTCAGCGGTTGCTCTGAAAACTCCTTAAGAGTATCAAGCAGTATCCTGGCAGGCAAGGCTACGGTACCGCTTCCTGTTATATTGTCAAGCCTCATGCGGGTGATGAGGGTCGACTCAAGGTCCGAAGCGGTTATCTCAAGGTCATTGCCGCTAATGCTGAACAGGAAATTATCAAGAATCGGAAGCGTATTCTTTGTACTGATCACCCTGCTGATTGCCTGCAGGTGACCCAGCAGTTCTGTGCTTGATACAACAAATTTCATATTGTCATTTTTAAAGTTACTCCGAATTATGTCAACTTATGCCGGCAACAAGTTGATTATGTGCATAGTCAGCTTGAAGAACCGGTTTATCAATATTACAAAAAAATATCATACCCTCAAACAAATTTATTTCACTGAAATATAATGCCTGCGCCTGATAGTGTTATAGGCAACCCCTGCAAGTATTATCAGGATAACGGGCATGATCGTGTTCACCATCTGCCAGAGCGTACGCTGGCTCTTAATACGGGCCTGGTCAAGGAGTCTCGGTTTTATCTCACGTGAACGCATCCCTATGAGGCCGTTATCATTAACAAGGTAATTGATGCAGTTGACCAGGAAGTCCTTGTTCCCGAATGTCTGCATCGTATACCTGTCCAGCCCCAGGGTAAGGGGCTCGGGTGCTCCTCCTGTCCAGCTTACTTCGTTCCTGATAATATCCGCATCGGCCACAACAATCATCTTTGTAGGCTTGCTCTCCGTCATTATCTCCCTGCCTGCCGCGCCCATAAGGCTCTCGGTCATCCTGTTGGTGAAGACCGACTGGAAGGTTCCTTCAAGGAGCACTGCCACAGGCAGCGGACCTGCATTAAACATCTGATCGGGAACGAGCTCATCAGCCTCTTCCAGGGAGATTACCAGCGGAGGCATGACTGTACGTGCCTCCTCAGAGGTAGTCAGCAGTATCTGTTTCTTTATCCCCGGGTCACGGCCTACGGTATCAACCGTACCGGCAAACTCAGCTTTCACCCTGTTGAGGTTTCTTGTCACAGGACTGTCCTGCGATGGCCTTAACAGTGGATAGTAAACCCATGGGGACGGTACATACTGTACTCCACCGCCGGGGTTGCTCACCTTTAGCGGGATGAGCATGCAGTCGGCGTCCTGTATTATCACCGGGTTTAACCTTGCCCCATACCTGAAGAGCATGTCATTTATCGAAAGAGGCTCATAGAGTGCCACCGTTGATCCGGCGACGAGACTGTCCGCATCGACTTTTACCTCCTCGGCCAGCCACAACACCCGGCCTCCGTTCATGATATACTGGTCCAGAATAAACTTATCCTGCTCGTCAATCGTCTTCTGTGGCCCTGCGATAATCACGGCAGAATACCTGTCGATGATACCGGGACGGCCTCCAATCACACCCCGGTCTATATTATAGAATTTCGCCAGTTCCAGGGTAAGATCGGCGACATATATCTCATCAAGCTCACCATGGCCTTCTATGAAGGCTACGGTCTGTACTGTATCCGCCGTGGCGGTGGCAATGGCCTGTATAATCTCATATTCAAGACCTTCCGTCGAATGAAGAAGGTTTGTTTCGGCCGGCAGTGTGGGGTTGTTTCTAAGGAAGTTAACAGGTATCACCGTCTCACCGCTGGTGACTGTGAGGGAAGGAAATATCCTTTTCTGTGTCCTTCCTCCTTCACCATCGGATGCCATGACATTCACCGGCATCAGCCCGCGGCTCATCAGCTGGCTGTGGTACCTGTCGCGCCCGGTGCGGTCTGACGATTCCGAAGGATTGATAAAGTCATAGGTGATCTTCCTTCCCGAGGTGATGCGAAACTCATCAAGATACTGCTCCACACTGCGTTTCAGCTTCCTGAAGGCTATTGGCAACTCACCGTCGAGATAAACATCCACCTTCACCTCTTTATCAAGATCCCTCAGTATCCGTTTTGTCGGTTCTGCCAGGGTGAAGCGTTTGTCCTCAGTAAGGTCAACCCTGATATGCATAAGTGAGAGAAGGAGACAAACAGCTCCTGTGCATGCCAGTATAACCAGCGGTTTCCTGATCCTGCTCCTCCGCAGTGAGATCCTGGCAGCTTCGTTGAAGAAGACTGCAACAAAGATGAAATATGAAATGTCACGTATGTCAACCACCCCCCTGCTTATCGAGCGGTAGTGCTCGCTGATACCCATGGCTGATATCCTCTCCCCTGCCGATGAGAGTCCCGGCAGCATGGCGACAGCATCAAGGCCCTTGTACATGATGAACGAGAGTACCGCAGCAATGATGAAAGCAATGACCTGGTTCCCCGTCAGGGATGATGCGAACAGACCTACGGCCGAATAGACAGCTGCCAGCATCAGCAGGCCGATGAATGATCCTGCAGTGCCACCCCTGTCAAGATTGCCGGGGGTCTCTCCCAGTATCCAGACAGATACGGCAAACACAATGCATGGCAACAATGCCAGCAACACCAGGAATACCGATGCCAGGTATTTACCATAGATGACGGCGCCATCACCCACAGGCCTCGACCAGAGGAGCTCGGCAGTGCCGGCCCGGCGCTCTTCAGAGAAAAGCCTCATTGTGACTGCCGGCACAAGAAAGAGAAAGATCCATGGGGAAAGTACAAAGAGAGTGTCAAGACCGGCATAACCGCTGTCAAGAAGATTCCACTGGCCGGGCATGATCCACATTATCAGGCTGTTGGCCAGGAGAAAGACTACCATGACAATATATCCTGTCAGCGAGCTGAAAAATCCTGCTATCTCTTTTCTGAAGAGGGTAAACATATTCCGTAGTTTATTGTAAAAATATCTAAAACTTTCAAGGCTTTAAAGGTCTGCGTGCATTTTTAATGTCAGTAATGGTTGTACCCGGGTAGTAGAAGCCTGTTATCCTGTCATAGCTCATGTTCTTTTCTGCCATGTGTTTTGCTCCGTCCTGGCACAGTCCTACACCATGCCCGTACCCTCTTCCTGTCACAATGATGCTGTCGCCGGCACTGGTAATGGCGAAGTAGCCTGACCGTAGTCCGAAATACGACCTTAACTCCTCGCTGCTAACTGTTTTACCCCCGGCCATCCTGCCGGCTGTTCTTACCGGCGTGCCTCCCGATGCCGAATAGAGTGCTGACTCTTCTCCATATTGAATCCCCTTCATAGTAAGGAATTTGTGCCATTCGCTTTCAGGCAGGCTTTTTCTCCATTCCGAAGATGCAGAAAAGCTGCACCACGGGTCGTTGACACTCACCAGGTAAGGATATGCTGCCAGCCAGACATCGGCCGAAGAAGCCGTCAGTCCTCCGCAGTTGCCATGAAATGCAGCCACGATAAGCATGCTGTCGCGGTCAACAAGGACCTCTCCTGATGTAACATGGCAGGCGCCGGTGATAACACTGTCGTCTATTATACCAGGATAAACCTGGCAGTGGGTATCGTCGCACAGGTTATAACCGTCAAGAGCATGCCTCCCGATGTTCCTGTAAATGTAAGTACGGGCTACAACAGCCTGAGCCTTGAAATAATCTGCCGGTCCGTATTTGCCTGCCTCAGCACGGACAACACCCGGCAGGTAACTCTCAACAGAGGTGATGTTCAGTACCAGCAATGATCCGGGGAATGATTTGATTCTCAGCGCACCGTCAAGTCTCTTATCCTGTTCTATACTTCCCGGGGCACGCAATCTGCAGAGAGCATTTCCGGTCACGGGTTCAAAGGAGAGTGAGTCTGCCTTCCCGTATGTTCCTGAGAGTGTCCTGTAAACAACATCATCGTTATAACGGGTGACGGCGACTGTCTCTCCCGGCAGCAGGTGCAATGTTCCGGGGTTACCATCATCAAGCAGGTATTCGCCACTCTCGGTGGTGAAAATAACTGTCACGGGCCTGGATTGTGCAAATATGCGTACGGACACCTGGCCGACTGCTGTCAAAGGGAGGAAGAGATATAGTATCGGTAATAGAAGTCTTGTCATTGACCTTTTGCCGCCACCTTCAGGTTTTTAACCATATCCTCCGCTACTCTTGATGAGGCGCCGCCACCGCCAAGTATACCGCGAAGCTCGCTGTAATCTCTCCTTATCTCTTCATGCCTGTTGCCTGAGGTAATAATATTTTTCAGCTCGGCATTTAGCTCATCCCTGTTCAGATCGTGCTGTATCAGCTCCCTTACCACCTCCCTGTCCATTATCAGGTTCACCAGCGACAGGAAACGCACCTTGATAAACCTCTTTCCCAGTGTGTAAGTAACAGAGCTGGTCCTGTAACAAACCGCCTGCGGCACATCAAAGAGTGCTGCTTCGAGGGTTGCGGTACCTGAGGTTACCAGCGCCGCCTCGGCTATCGCCAGGAGATCATAGGTATGACCGTTGATAACTCTCACGGGTGATGACCCTATGATATTTCCGTATAGTTCAGCCGGCAGGTGGTCCATGGCCGCCACTACGAACTGATAGTGCGGGAAGTCAGCTGCCACACTCACCATGACCGGAAGTATCTTGCTTACCTCCTGCATCCTGCTCCCTGCCAGAAGGGCTATCACCGGCCTGTTATCCAGGCCAAGTGAGGCTATGATGCTTTGTCTTCCGGGAGCAGTATTGCGCCATGACTCCACTTGATCGATAAGCGGATTGCCTAGGAAGGTCACATTATAATCAAATCGCCTGTAAAATGCCTGCTCAAAGGGAAAGATAATGTAAAGCCTGTCGACATACCTTTTTATCTTAACCACCCTTCCTTCACGCCAGGCCCAGAACTTAGGAGAGATGTAATAATAGACCCTAATGCCAAGCTGCTTCACAAATTTTGCTATCCGCAGGTTGAAACCCGGATAATCAATCAGTATTACCACATCGGGTTTCATCGATGTTATCTGCCTGTGGCAGTCTGAAAAATTGGCCTTCACCCTGCGTATATTAACCAGCACCTCCCAGGCTCCCATGAATGCCGTTTCGCGGTAGTGCTTAAGCAGGCGGGCTCCGGCCTCTTTCATGAGATCTCCTCCCCAGCATGCAATCTCAGCAGCCGGATCTGCCGTCAACAGGTTCTTCACCAGGCTGGACCCGTGAAGATCACCTGAAGGCTCTCCTGCAATGATAAAATACTTCATTCTAGAACAGTTTTAACCCGAAAACAACCAGTGCCCAGGCTATCGTAATACCCAGGACACCCTTTGAAGCTCTGAGCATGTCAAAACGGTTGAAGATGAGGAATATGATAATATTGGCAAAAACAGAGACACTCATTATCTCGGTGATATTGCCGGCATCTGCTATCTTTTTGAAGTAGAAGGAAAAGGAAAGCCCGTGCCGGGTTATGAGGAAGAAAACAATGAAGGCAATGACGGGTATTACCAGTCCTGATATCACCCCGGCCAAAGCGTTATTGAAACGTTTCCTGAACCACATATCAGAATTTTGATTTGAGAGTGTCAATGTAATTATAGGCGGTCATGTCGGTAGTCACTGGAACCACAGATACATAACCGTTCTGTATAGCCCATTCATCGGTATCTTTTGCATCGGGCTCATGGTTTATGAAGTTACCCGTCAGCCAGTAGTATGTCTTCCCGGCCGGGTCTTTTCTCTTTTCAAATTCCTCCTGCCAGCTACCCATAGCCTGACGGGCTACAACCATACCTTTGATCTCCGATGCCGGCAGGTCCGGGAAGTTGACGTTCAGGCATACACCGTCAGGCAGCGGTTCCCGGAGCAACAAGCTGCAGACCTTCCTGATATATTCACCGCAACCTGAAAAATCTGCAGAGGACGAATAGCTGTTCAGTGAGAAGCCTACGGAGGTTATTTTATAAAGGCATCCCTCGAGGGCTGCCGCCATGGTACCCGAATAGAGTATGCTGGCCGAGGCGTTTGACCCGTGATTGATGCCGGATACTATCAGGTCGGGTTTGCGTTCGAGGAGCTGGTTCACGGCTAGCTTCACGCCATCGGCAGGCGTGCCGCTGCACGCATATATCCGCCTGTTATCATTTTCCTCAAGTAGTTTAACCCTGAGCGGCTGTTTGACCGTCAGAGCCTGCGACATCGCGCTACGGCTCTCGGTAGCTGAGATGACCACCAGCTTGCCGAACTCCTGCATGATGTCGATAAGAGTCCTGATGCCACCGGCATACAGACCGTCATCATTGGTAATAAGTATCAGCTTATCCTTTTCCTCTATTTTCATGTGGCAATTTGTTGACGTGCAAATATAACGATAATGATCGTCCTTTTAACAGGGCCCCTGTTATGCCACAAACCTTTTTTCCTTACTTTTGCATGTTAAAATAACTATTATACAATGAAGATTTCTTATAACTGGCTCAGGGAGTACCTTGACTTTGATGCGGGCGTGGAGGAGCTATCTGCCATACTCACAGGCCTGGGACTCGAAGTAGAAGGTGTTGAAGAATGGGTCTCTGTCAGGGGGGGCATGAAGGGTGTGGTTGTTGGCAGGGTACTTACCTGCGGTAAGCATCCTGACGCTGACAGGCTTAGTGTAACCACCGTGGACACCGGGGGACCGGAACCGCTGAACATTGTATGCGGTGCCCCCAATGTGGCAGCCGGACAGCTTGTGCCTGTAGCCCTGCCCGGCACCATGGTCTTCCATGGAAATGAGCAGTTTGAGATAAAACGTTCAAAGATACGCGGACAGGTCTCTGAGGGTATGATATGCGCAGAGGATGAGCTGGGGATAGGGACAGGCCATGAAGGCATCATCGTCCTCGATAGCTCTGCCCGCCCGGGGATGCCTGCAGCAGAGTATTTCGGTGTGGTTACGGACACTGTTTTCGAGATAGGCCTGACGCCCAACCGCATCGATTGCAGCTCCCACTACGGCGTAGCACGTGACCTGGCAGCCTATTTCAACCTGCAGAAGCCTGTCAGGGCTAAACTGCCCGAGGTAAAAGAACTTGAAAAAGAGAGGGAAGAAGGGTCGGTCAGTGTCACCGTGGAGGCTGAGGATGCCTGTATAAGATATTCCGGGCTGACCATCAGAGGTATTACTGTTGGTCCTTCACCGGCATGGCTTCAGAACAGGCTCAGGTCAATAGGCCTGAACCCCATAAACAATGTCGTTGACATCACAAACTTCGTCTTGCACGAGACCGGGCAACCACTGCATGCCTTTGACGCTGCTGCCATAACAGGTAACAGGGTGATAGTGAAGAAGCTGCCTGAAAGGACAAAGTTCGTGACCCTCGACGGTATTGAGCGTGAGCTGTCGCAGTCAGACCTCATGATATGCAATGAGAAGGAAGGGATGTGTATCGCCGGCGTCTTTGGCGGTAAGAAGTCAGGAGTGACTGAGACCACCACGGATCTCTTTCTGGAAAGCGCCACCTTCAGCCCTGTCTCAGTACGCCGTACATCACGCCGTCACGACCTCCATACCGACGCCTCATACCGGTTTGAGAGAGGCACAGACCCCGCCATGACCATCTATGCCCTCAGAAGGGCTGCCAGGCTCATAAAAGAACTGGCCGGGGGAGAGATCACCGGTGATATAAAAGATATCTACCCCTCACCTGTCAGGAAAGCTGTGGTAAGATATTCTCTTGACCGTATGAACAGGCTAATAGGCAAGGAGATACCTCCGGAGACCGTGAAGACTATCCTCTATAGCCTGGACATAAATATCACAGAAGAGACTCCCGGGAACCTGACCCTTGAGATTCCCTCCTACCGCGTCGACGTTACCAGGGAGGCAGACGTCACCGAGGAGGTCCTCAGGATCTATGGGTATGACAATATCGGGATCAGCAGCGAGATGCACTCCATGCTCTCACATACTGACAAACCGGACCGTGAGAGGGTTGCGGCCAACATGGCTGAGATGCTCTCCGGCAACGGATTTGCGGAGATAATGTGTAACTCGCTCACCCCTGCAGCATGGTTTGAGACTACGGGCGACTTCAATACGGAGGCGATGGTCAGGCTGGCAAATCCTCTCAGCAATGACCTCAATGTCATGCGTATGTCTCTCCTCCCGGGCATGATAAACACAATAGCATGGAACCTGAACAGGCAGAACAGCGACCTGAGACTCTTCGAGCTGGGTTATGTATACAGGAGGAAAGATGGCAGGGGAACACTTGAGATCACTGACAACTACAGTGAGCAGCAGATACTGGCGCTCGCCGTCACAGGTAATATGAACGGGAAGAGATGGAATGCCCCCGAGACACCATCAGGCTTCTTCCATCTGAAAGGGTATATTGAGATGGTACTCTCCCGGTTCGGAATAAAACAGAGGGAGATCACCACAACGGAAGATACCCCCGGATGGTTTAGCGAAGGGCTGAAACTCACTGCCGATGGACTGGAAATTGCCTCGTACGGAAAAATATCCAGGAAATACCTTGCCATGTTCGATGTCAGGCAGGATATCTTTTACGGCGAGATAGTATGGGAAAACATCATCACCCTGGTTAAAACGAAATCGATCCGTTTCAGCGAACTGCCCAGGTATCCCTGGGTACGCCGCGACCTTGCGCTGGTTCTTGACAGGTCAGTCAGGTTCAGCCAGATACGCGACCTGGCTTTTAAAACTGAACGTAATTTGCTACAGGATATCGACCTGTTTGATGTCTACGAGAGTGATGCCATAGGAAAGGACAAAAAGTCCTACGCCATAAGTTTCATCTTAAGAGACGAGAGGCAGACTCTTACGGAAAAGAATATCGAAAAGGTGATGGGTGCTCTGATAAGAGCCTTTGAGCAAGGGTTTGGAGCTACACTGCGATGAAAAAGCTGCTGGGCAGGACACATGATTATCTTTCGCTCATCAAGTTCAGTCATACTGTCTTTGCCATGCCTTTTGCCGTTGCCGGTTACTTTCTCGGGGCTACGCTCCCGGGGTACGGCTTCACGCTGAAAACATTCCTGCCGGTGCTGGCATGTATGGTCTTCGCCAGGAGTGCAGCCATGGCTTTCAACCGTTATGCCGACCTGCATTTTGATATGCTTAATCCAAGGACCGCAAAGCGTGAATTGCCTTCAGGGAAAATATCAAAAAAACAGGCTCTGACATTTGTTATCATCAGTTCACTTCTCTTCATTACCTCGGCCGCCCTTCTCAACCGCCTGACGCTTGTCCTCTCACCGGTTGCATTACTGATCATCCTCGGCTACAGCTATACCAAGAGGTTTACTCCCCTATGCCACCTGGTGCTGGGTCTCGGTCTGAGTCTCGCCCCGGTCGGGGCCTATATAGCAGTCACCGGCGCCTTTGCCCTTCTTCCTGTGATATATTCATTTATCGTGCTGACATGGGTAAGCGGATTCGATATCATCTATGCCTTGCAGGACGACCAGTTTGACCGGGATGCCGGGCTCTATTCCATACCTGCCGTATTAACGCGAAGGAAAGCCCTGACGATATCTGCAGCCCTGCATGCAGTCTCGGTGCTGATGGTGGCCCTGGCAGGCATCGCCGGACAATCAGGTTATATATACTGGACAGGGGCTGTGATCTTCGTGGGTATGCTCATCTACCAGCACCTTATTGTAAAACCCGGCGACCTCAGCAGGGTAAACATGGCCTTCGGGACCACCAACGGGATAGCCGGTGTCATCTTCGGTCTCGCGGTGATGCTCGACCTGCTGATCTTCAGAACTTAAAGACGAAAGATACACCGAGGAGCTCATTGAACTGCACCATAGGTGCCTTCTTCTGCTTACCGTCAGTCCCGAGAACAGGCTCACCGTCACTGAAGACAGGCAGAAGAGTGTTATCATCATATATCAGGTGAACATTAACCCTCAGATCGGTAAACCAGTTCAGTGGCATGGTGGCAACCATCTCCCAGTCAACGTCAACATTCTGCGGCTTCGAGAGGAAGTTACTGAAGAACTGTATCTTGTTGGTCATGTTAAGCTTCTCGAACAGTACAACCTTGCTGTTGATAGTCAGGTAGGCTCCCAGTTCGTTCTTTGACCTC
This sequence comes from Bacteroidota bacterium, assembly GCA_003250475.1. Lineage (GTDB taxonomy): Bacteria > Bacteroidota > Bacteroidia > Bacteroidales > VadinHA17 > SR-FBR-E99. Next base: position 28,268 of record QKGI01000144.1, read on the forward strand.
CGGTCAGCCGCAATTCCGTATTTTGTCTGGTTGATGTTGGCTGTATCGGTTACAAACGTTCCCTTGTATGAAACAGGGGAGAAACTGATGGAGGTGGTTTTGTTGGGTTTGTACTCAAGACCATAACCCAGGATGAAGGTGGCAGGGTTGAAGAACTTGGACACCAGGACTGACGTTGTATCGTTGGGATAGGTATACCCCGGCAGGAACTGGGTCTTCATCTGGAACAACCCCGAGAGGTCAAATTTCCCGAATGCCTTATGATTGATCTTGGCATTAATCTCCAGTATGTCAAGGTTCTTCCTTATACCACCGTACTTTCCCGAGGCCTGCAACCCCAGTGCAAAACGTGCCGTGGTGGCTGAATTCACATTGCTCACCTTGTTGTTGTAGTTGATGGCAGAAGTAACATCAAGTACCGACGAGATGTTGTTCTCTCCACCCTTGGCCCAGTTGGAGACCACACCCTGCGAGAGCAGGTAAGAGAGGTCTGTCTTGAACTTCCACAGGTTGGTTTTGATCTTGCTCAGTGCCACTCTGCGCAGATTCTGCTCCATGGCCGTTGTCACATTAACGTGGGTATCTACATACCTGTCATGCCATACCTGCTTCCTGAAGAGGACCCCCTCCTCCGCCCTGAGCGAAATGGTATTTCTCTCCGGGTTGCCTACCCATACCGTAACAGAGTCCTTGTCCCCGTCCGGCAGCCAGAACCGGATCAGGTTGTCTGACCTGCCGTTAAGCCAGACATCCGCTCCCCTGCCCTTCTCACTCATTATCTTTACCTGTACCGAGTCACGTGCTTCAAGGTAACCAATGAGGGAGGTGACGGCTGCCTCGAGAGAGTCGGTAACATACGGGTTCCTGAGATACCTGAAGGGGAACTCACTCCTGTAAAGCGATGCTTCCGGCAGGGTATCGGTGATCACCAGGACTATAGTGTCATTGGTAGCATGAGGCAGTCTTACCGGTATAAAATCCCGCATCAGTATGTATACTGAATCATTAAGCCTGAGCGTATCGTTCCTGAGAACAGGCTTTGCGTCAGCCGAGAGTCTGACCTTTTCAAGTTTCCTCCCTGCCTTTATGAACATCTCATCCGTGACAGGATGAACGGCGGCAGTATCCGCGGCAGCCGAATCAGCCTGCATGACTGGAAGTATAATCCTCACAGAATCAAAGACGTAATAGTTCTCCGCCGGTACCCTGATGTTTTCATACCCATAGCCTGAGAGGTATTTTATCAGAGTGTCAGCAGGAGGCCTGGAGGCAAGCCACACAAGGCTTCTTAATGCTTCCCGCAGAGGATCATTGCTTCTCTTCCACATTGAAGGGGAGGAATAGACCTTCTCAAGAAACCTGAGTGAGGCCGCATGATCAAGATGCACATCCTGGGGACCGGATATACCCGGCAACGGCGATGCTTTAACCTGCCTGACAACATGTTCCGTAACAACTGCAGTATCGGTTGGAGTAACTTCGGCAACCTGCCCTGAGAGGGTCAGGCTCACCGGAAGGCAATAAAAAATCAAAAGAATCTTAGTGGTTCTCAATCTCATCTCGCAATGTTTAAGCTATACAGGATTGTACCCGAAACGTAAAAAACATATATTTGCAAAAATAGCTCATTTCAATGATTTTCCGTCTTAACATCTGCATAAACAGAAAGCTGGTATACCGGAATATCAAAAACAGGGACGCATTCTAAGGCCCGGGAGTTGCATGCTTCAACGCACTTTTACTCCCATTACTTCCTTTTTCTTAAATCTTAAATCAAGTTTTCTAACCTTAATTCTTGTTTCCAATGAGCTTACCATATTGTGAACCGTACAAAATAAAAATGGTGGAATCCCTGAGACAGAGCACTCCCGCTGAACGCGAGCAGTGGATAAGGGACGCCTCTTACAATCTTTTCAACCTTCGTTCGGAGCAGGTGTTTATTGATCTGCTCACCGATTCCGGCACAGGTGCCATGAGTGACAGGCAGTGGGGTGCCATAATGACCGGTGACGAGAGCTATGCCGGTGCATCATCCTATTACCACCTTAAAGAAGCCATCCGCGACATCACCGGCTTCGAATATTTCCTTCCTACCCACCAGGGGCGTGCCGCGGAAAATGTTCTCTTCTCTGTTCTGGTGAAAGAGGGCGACATCATTCCCGGCAATGCACACTTTGACACTACCAAAGGACACATTGAATTCAGAAAAGCCACTGCTGTCGACTGTACTGTTGACATAGCGAGAAATATAGAAGCGGAAGACCCCTTCAAGGGAAATGTTGACCCCGAAAAGCTTGAGCAGGTCCTTAAGCAGACCCCCCGTGAGAGACTCGGATGTATTATCATGACCGTTACCAACAACACCGCCGGCGGTCAGCCGGTAAGCATGGCAAACCTGAGGGCTGCCAGGGAGCTGGCAGATAAATACGGGGTGTTGCTCATCATTGATTCTGCCCGTTTTGCTGAGAACGCTTACTTCATAAAGAGACGTGAAGAGGGTTACGCTGACAGGAGTATAAGGGATATCGCACGGGAGATGTTTTCATATGCCGACGGCATGACCATGAGCTCCAAGAAAGACGGTATAGTCAACATAGGAGGTTTTATCGGGTTCAGGGACAAGGAGCTGTTCCGCAGGGCCTCGACCTTTAATATCATGTTCGAGGGTTTTGTGACCTACGGGGGTATGGCGGGCCGTGATATGAACGCGCTGGCACAGGGTCTCTATGAAGGGACCGGCTATGAATACCTGGAAGCACGTATCAGCCAGGTGGCAAGACTGGGTGACAGGATTCACTCGGCAGGCATACCGATGCAGAGACCTGTCGGAGGTCATGCTGTCTTCATCGATGCGGGCAGGTTCCTGCCGCAGATCCCGGCGGAAGAGTTCCCGGCGCAGAGGCTGGCAGTGGAGATATACCTCGAGGGAGGCATAAGAGGAACAGAGATAGGAACCCTGATGGCTGACCGTGACCCTGTGACCCGTAAGAACAGGTACCCGGAGCTGGAGCTGGTGAGACTGGCTGTTCCAAGGAGGGTATACACTGACAACCATATGGATTATGTGGCTGAAGCTGTGAAAAATGTATGGGAGAGACGGCAAAAGATAACCAGGGGCCTGGCAATAAAATGGGAGGCGCCAATCATGAGACACTTCACTGTGGAGCTTGGCCTGCTCTCCTGACATAAAAAACCTATCTTTGCCTGAGTTATTACTGACGCACGATGATACGATCAATGACCGGCTATGGCAAAGCCATGCTGGAGACAACCCACAGAAAGATAACCGTTGAGATAAAATCACTCAACAGCAAACAGGCCGATGTTAACACCAAGCTGCCGTGGCTTTTCAAGGAGAAAGAGCTGGATATCCGCAATATGGTCATCCGGAGACTGGAGAGAGGCAAGATCGACCTGACCATCAGCTTCGACGCCATGGACGAGGAACAGGTCCCGGTGATAAACAGGAACAATGTCAGGAACTACATGAACCAGCTCAGGGAGATAAGCGGTGAGCTGGGCATCAACAATGAACAGGAGTTGCTTGCAATAGTCATGCGCCTGCCCGAGACACTGCGTACGGAGAAGCCCGAGCTGAGCGACGAGGAGTGGCAGAAGGTATCCGGCCTGGTGGATAATGCCCTCACTATGGCTGACATATACCGCCTGGAGGAAGGGAGGGCGATGGAGACCGACCTGGTTAAATCGGTTAACAGGATACTGGGCTACCTGGAGGACCTGGGTGCTGTCGAGGGAGACAGGCTGACACGTATCCGTGAGAAGCTCATGACATCACTTGGGGATACTGTCGGTATGGAAAACATTGACAAGAACCGTTTTGAACAGGAGCTGATCTTCTACCTGGAGAAGCTGGATATCAACGAGGAGAAGGTACGCCTCAGGAAGCATTGCGACTACTTCCTTGAGACGATGGCAGCAGACGGAATGCACGGAAAAATGCTCAATTTCATCTCACAGGAGATGGGCCGCGAGATAAACACCATAGGATCCAAAGCCAATGATGCCTCCATGCAGAAGCTGGTGGTGATGATGAAAGATGAACTGGAGAAGGTTAAGGAACTGACACTTAACATTCTCTGATCTCATGAAGCCCGGGAAGAGCATAAAGGTTTTAATCATCTCCGCACCGTCGGGAGCAGGAAAATCGACGCTTGTAAATCACCTGCTTGATGCCGGCCTCCCCCTCCTCTTCTCCATCTCAGCCACCAGCAGGAAGCCCAGGGGCACCGAGGCTGACGGTGTGGAATATTACTTTATCACTGCCGGTGAATTCAGGAGGCGCATCAGCCAGGGCCAGTTCGTCGAATGGCAGGAGGTCTACAGGGATCACTACTACGGAACGCTCAGGAGCGAGATCGACCGTATCAGCAATGAAGGAAAAATCCCCCTCTTTGACGTCGATGTGCAGGGAGGCATCAACCTGAAGAAGATCTTCGGTAACGATGCATTATCCCTGTTCATTATGCCTCCCTCGGTCGCGGAACTCAGGTCGAGGCTTCTCAGGAGGAAAACAGACACCCTGGAGCAGATAGAGATGAGGGTGGAGAAAGCTGCCTCCGAGATACTGCTGGCCGACAGGTTTGACAGGGTGATAGTCAATGACGACCTCGACAGGGCCTGTAGTGAGATAATGTCAGTTGTCAACGCCTTTATCGGAGAAAGATGACAGAGACAGGTCTATTCTTCGGTTCATTCAACCCGGTGCATATAGGTCATATGGCCATAGCGAACTATATAGCCGAATACTCATCCCTGAAGGAGATATGGTTCGTCGTTAGTCCTCATAATCCCCTGAAGAATAAAGAGTCTCTTCTCAAGGACCGTGACCGGCTCTACATGACAGAGCTGGCGATAGGTGATGACCCGCGCTTCAGGGTCTCGGATATTGAATTTACACTCCCCCGGCCCTCTTACACTATCGACACGCTTTCTCACCTAGTCGAAAAGAACCCCTCACGCACATTCACCCTGATAATGGGAGAGGATAACCTGACCACCATCCATAAATGGAAGAATGCGGAGATGCTTGTAAGGCAGTATCCGATATTTGTCTACCCGAGGCTCTATCCCGGTACCGGCACAAATGAGCAGGCAAAAGAGATTATCTCACATGCCTCGGTCACGATGACCGATGCACCGGTGATGGAGATATCGGGCACTTTTATCAGGAGTGCCATAAAAGAGGGCAGGGATGTCTCTTGGTTTGTACCGTCGCCTGTCTGGAAATACATCCGTGAGATGCATTTCTACGAATAACCTCAAAGACTTCATGACTGCAAGACAGCAGGACCGCAAGACTGCAAGACTGCAAGACCCTCCTTTCCCTGACCTTCAGACTTCAGACTTCTGACCTTCAGACCTCAGACCTTCAGACCTTCAGACCTTCACAATAATCTCCATCCCCCTTTTTATCGCCTGTTCATTCATGGGAATGAGATGATGGTACCTGTCAGGGAGTGATTTCTTAAGACCTTTTATTACGTTCTCTGTTTCCAGGATAGGTTTCACCTTCATGAAGCCACCCATTACAAACATGTTGAACATCTTCTGCATCTTCATCTTCGATGCCTCCTCCGCAGCATCTATCCTGTAAATGGAAATGTCCTGGCGCTGCGGGTGTCTTGTTATCCCGTTGCCGTCATATATAAGCATCCCGCCGGGCTTGACAGCATGTTCGAACTTGTCCATGCTCTGTTGATTGAGGATGATAGCCGTGTCAAAGCTCCTCAGTATAGGTGAGCTGATCCTCTCATCGCTGAGGATCACGTTGACATTGGCGGTTCCGCCCCGCATCTCCGGACCGTATGAGGGCATCCAGCTCACCTCCATATCCTGCATCATCCCCGAGTAGGCCATTATCTTACCCATAGAGAGCACGCCCTGTCCGCCAAAACCAGCTATAATTATTTCTTCTGTCATGATCTGATTCGTTTATTCACAATAACTGAAATCATTCGGCCGGCACTTTTATGTCGCCGAGGGGATAGAAGGGGAACATATTCTCTTCCATCCATTTGTTTGACTCAACGGGTGTCATCTTCCAACCTGACGGGCAGTTAGAGACTACCTCTATGAAGCATGTTCCTCTCCTGTCATTCTGGTATTCAACAGCTTTTTTGATCGCTCTCTTAAGCTTCCTGACCCCGCCGGCTGTATTGACGCTCTGTCGTGTCACGTAGCATGTTCCCGGGAGCAGTGCCACGATATCCGCCATTTTTATCGGTGATCCCATCATCGATACATCGCGGCCGTATGGTGATGTTGACGACTTCATGCCGGCCAGGGTTGTTGGTGCCATCTGTCCGCCCGTCATACCGTAGATACCGTTATTTATGAAGAGGATGAGGATGTTTTCGCCCCTGTTGCAGGTATGGATGGTCTCTGCCGTTCCTATGGCGGCAAGGTCTCCGTCGCCCTGGTAGGTAAAGACGAACCTGTCAGGCATAAGGCGCTTGACGGCTGTTGCCAGCGCCGGTGCCCTTCCGTGGGCTGCCTCCTGAAAATCGACGTCAATATAATTATACATCAGCACCGAGCATCCGACAGGGGTAATTCCCACGGTCCTGCCCTGCAGCCCCTCCTCCTCAATCACCTCGGCCAGCACCCGGTGTGCCGTACCATGACCGCAACCCGGGCAATAGTGCATTACGTTATCTGTCAGTACGCTGGATTTTTTGTAAGCCAGGTTTTCCGGCTTTATTATATCGTTTGTCTTTATCTCTGCCATGTCATTATCCTTTAATAAACAGTTTCATGTTCTCCAGCACCTCTTCAGGAGTAGGTATCATGCCTCCCATCCTGCCATAGTGGCTTACCCTTGTCTTTCCATTTACCGAGAGCATCACATCTTCCACCATCTGCCCGGCACTCATCTCCACCGAGAGCATTCCCCTGACCCTGTCTGCCAGCTCTGCCAGTCTCTTCTTCGGGAATGGATAGAGGGTTATCGGCCTCAGCAATCCGGCTTTGATGCCTTCGTTTCTTGCCAGCTGAAGGGCTTTCTGGCATATCCTTGCGCTGGTACCGTAGGCAACGAACAGGTATTCTGCATCTTCAGTCATGAACTCCTCGAAGCGTACCTCCTTCTCCTCCATCTCCCGGTATTTGGCTATCAGCTTCTGGTTGAACTTCTCCTGGCGTTCCGGATCGAGGTCGAGAGAGGTGATGATGTTACGTTCCCGTGTGGCAGGCTTGCCGGTGGTGGCCCAGGGCAGCAACTCCTCCGATCTTTTCTTCTGTGGTTTGAGCCAGACCTTCTCCATCATCTGGCCTATGGCGCCATCAGAGAGGATCATTGACGGGTTCCTGTATTTGAAGGCAAGGTCGAACGCCAGCTCGACGAAGTCTGCCATCTCCTGTACTGATGATGGTGCCAGCACCAGCAGGTGGTAATCGCCATGCCCGCCACCCTTGGTAGCCTGGAAGTAGTCGCTCTGGGCAGGCTGTATCGTTCCCAGTCCCGGGCCTCCGCGTACTACATTGACAATAAGGCACGGCAGTTCGGCACCGGCAATATATGTTATCCCCTCCTGCTTGAGGCTTATCCCGGGTGATGATGACGATGTCATCACCTTCTTACCGCAGGCGGCACCTCCGTAAACCATATTTATTGCAGCTACCTCACTCTCTGCCTGTAACACCACCATGCCAGTGGTCTCCTGTGGGTTAGCCTCCATAAGATATTCAAGTATCTCGCTCTGCGGAGTGATGGGATACCCGAAATAACCATCGGCACCGGCGCGTATCGCCGCCTCGGCGATGGCCTCGTTGCCTTTCATCAGTCTCAGTTCCTTTTCCATTAATATTTTATTTATTCTTTTTATCCCACCTTAATCTTATAAACGGTAATCACACCGTCAGGGCATACCACCGCGCAGTTAGCACAACCGATACATGTATCAGGATAGGCTGCATAACTATAGTGATATCCCTTGGCATTAACCTCTCCGGCCAGTGCCAGGGTCTGGGTGGGACATGTGACAACGCACACTTCACATCCCTTGCACCTGTCCTTGTCGACAACAACTGCACCTTTTATCTTTGCCATCTCTTAAATGTTTATTCTCGTTTAAATTATTATTACTCGTTTACCGGGTTGTTCTCCCTGAAAAGCTCAAGCCTTTTCTGCAGCAAAGGAAGCTGTTTCTTTCGTATCTGCGATACACATGCTCTTAATCCTTCATTTCTTTCACTTCCCGTTATGTTCAGCGTTATGGCCGCTATGCCGTATGAGAGCAGCGCCTGCAGCAGTTCTCCGCCACTCATGCCAGGGTAGGAAATAGTGAAATAAAAACCGTCAGCAAGGGGCCTGTCAATATCCCTGTCATAGACAATCCGGAACCCGTTCTCCAGGAACAGGTCCTTCATCATCGACGCTTTCTCTCCATAAACCCTGGTGTTGTCAACAAAATTGTACAATCCCTCGTTCACAGCTTTCAGTATAGCTGCGAATCCATACTGTGCCGAGTGAGCCACCCCTGACGACAATGCATACAGAGCTCCGAAGATCATCGCCCTGCCGAATATCTCCGTGGAATAATACCTCAGGAGGTCGGGATAATGACGGTTGTACAGGTGGTCTGACATCACCAGCAGCCCTATTCTCTGCCCGGCATAACTGAAGATCTTGGAACTGGAGATAAGAAGAATGTAATCGTCGCAGTACCTGGCTACCGTAGGCTGAAACGGAGGTACTCCCGGAACGGAATAATTCTCACGGAAGTCCATCCCGAAATAAGCAAGATCCTCTATAACAATGACGTCATACTTCATCGCCAGGGTTCCTATTGTCCTGAGTTCATCTTCGGTAAGGCATATCCATGACGGGTTGTTGGGGTTTGAGTAGAGGATGGTGGAGACCTTTCCGCACTGCAATATTGATTCGAGCTTTGGTCCGAGCTTTTCACCACGGTAGTTATAGACATCAAACGACCTGTAATCCTGACCGAGAATCCTCGTCTGGGTCTTCTGTACCGGAAATCCGGGATCGATGAAGAGTGTCCCCTCCTTTGTCCGGTCATTGCGGTTTGCCACCATGAAGCTGGCCATCCCGCCCATCATGGCGCCTCCGGTAGGAACACAGCATGAGGGATTTACATCCACATCAAGGAAGTTCTTTACAAAACGGGCTGCCTCGACCTTCATCCCAGGCAGGCCCTCTATGTCAGGGTAATCAGAAGCCACGCCCTTTTTCAGTGCTTCAATCTCGGCTTTTATTCCCACCTCAGCCGAGGGTAGTCCCGGCACTCCCATCTCCATTCTGATAAACTCAATTCCTGTTTCCCCTGACAGCATATTGACCAGCTTGACTATCTCGCGGATACTTGCATGTCCAAGGTCAGTAATGCCGCTGGCAACTATGGCATTACTTACGGTTTGATGATTTATGGGGGGATTTTTCATAAATTATTTATTTAAGACCCTCATCTGTGGCTCGAAGATAAAAATTTATAAGAAACCGAATACTGTATTTTATCACATTTGTAAATGATTTAAGTGAGCCTTCCGGAGCCGGTGCTACTTTTGTGACTGGGAAGATATGGCCAGGATTACCCCGAGGACCGTGCTGAGCAGCGCGGCAAAAAGCACCTGAAATTCCTGTGGCAGAAGGAATGTAACAGTCTGGGCCGGTATCCAGAAGAGAGGGATGGTTTTCCTGAGCACGAATCCCCACATTGAACTCCAGTCTATGGCACCGAGCAGGTGACCTGCAGCAGGAAGCTTCATAAGTCTTCTGCTGTCGCCGGCCGATGTTGCTATATGGAGGTCACTCACCCTGTGTGTTACCATGAGAACGGGCGCATAGAAAATGTTAAGGAAGAAGCTGATACCAAAGGCCAGAAGTATCTTTGAGCCGGTGACTGCTCCTGCCATTATCCGGGCTGTGTTCTCCATTCCAAGATGTTCCGCTATCATAGGCACCCCGTTGCTGAATATTATAAAGGCAGCCTTTACCGTCATGCCCAGGAAACCCCATACTACAGCCCGCGGTACAAGTCCGAATCCCTGTGGCAGATATACGCCGCTCCTGATCCTGCTGCCCAGCATCTCGCCCATCGTTGCCAGCAGGGCGAACTTGATGAAGCTTGCTGTAAATGCCCATTCCCTGCTGAACCACAGGAAAAAGTCAAATAACCTGCCTGAAACAAAAAACGGCAGAAAAATCGCCGTAAAACAACCGATAAATAAAAGATCTTTTCTTTTCATGTGTGTATATTAATATTTTGTCTTGCAGTCTTGCAGTCGTGCGGTCTTGCGGTCTTGCAGTCGTGCGGTCTGTCGCCCCGCAGGGCGGGGCTCCGTCTGAAGGCTTTTCTCATGCCAGCCCTGCAGTCTGGCTCCTTCTCTAAAATGACCCACCGGGTCATTTCTTAACGTTCGGCCCGGTCTGAGGTCTGAAGGTCTGAAGGTCGGAGTTTGTAAGCCTGGTCACAGCTTTGCTATTCGTATACGGGCGTCAACAGCAACTATACTCTCAGGGGTGCCAAGGAGAGGATTGATGTCCATTTCCGCAATCTCCGGTGCAATTGTCACCAGCTCCGAAAGAGAGGTTATCACCCTGGTGAAACACTCTTCACTGACACCGGCATATCCCCGGGTTCCCCTGATGATCCTGTATGACTTGAGTGACCTTATCATTGCACCTGCCTCGTCCGCCGAAACGGGTGCCAGAGATGATGCCACATCCCTGAAAACCTCTATGAATATACCTCCCATACCTGCCATGACCAGGTGGCCGTAGAGTCGTTCCCTCTTTGCCCCGCAAAATAGCTCCGTTCCTCCTATCATCTTCTGTACCAACACAGCAGTCACACCGGGGAGTCTCATCATCCTCATGAATTCTTCCTGCACTTCACCTGCGCTCCCGATATTAAGAGCCACGCCACCTATATCCGATTTATGTACCGGTCCAACCACCTTCATTACCACCGGGTAACCCATATCTGTTGCTGCTCTTACGGCACTGTCAGCAGTGCTGACCACTCTCTCCGGCACGGTCTCTATTCCGGCCGCCCTGAGCAGCAGGGTCACCTTTTCCGGGGGCAGGTAACCCTCTTCAGCGGTGTCAACCACCTCCCTGATGGCCTGCCTGTCAGCCCCCGGGCCTGTCATGTCCGGTTCTGCAGGTGCCGGCGTATTATATACGCTGCAAAGAGCCCTGCCGAACAGAACCTCATCGGTGAATATCGCATTACCCTTTGCGATGAATTCAGCAATCTCCCTCTTAACGTTTATCACCGAGGGCAGCACAGGGTAAACCGGTTTGCTGCAGCTGCGGATCTTGTCATGAAGAAGGTTGTAGACATCATCCACAGGAAAGAGGCCGGGGCTTCCGAAGATGACGGCAATGGCATCGACCCCGGTGAAATCGTTCTCACAGGCATCGATTATATATCCTAGTTGTTCGGCTGTTCCGGTGGCGAGAAAATCTATGGGATTGGCCACTGAAGAGCCGGGAAACAGTTTTTCCAGGAGCCTCTCACCTGCCTCTCCCCCGAGGTGTGGTATCTGCATGCCGCCATTGCTCAGGGCATCGGTCAGCATCACTGCCGGGCCGCCAGCATGCGTGACAATGGCAATCCTGTTGCCGGTAAGAGGCCGGTAGGTGAACAGTGCAGCCACATAAGCCAGCTCGGTACGGTTATGGCATCTGACTATGCCTGCTTTACGGAACAGGGCTTCAACAGCCGTGTCCGGCGAAGCCATCGCCCCGGTATGCGAGGAGGCGGCACGTGAGCCTGCCTCGGAGGTGCCAGCCTTGATGGCAGCGATACGACAGCCTTTCCTGATCAGCGAAGAGGAGTGCTTCAGAAACCTCGCAGGGTCGGCAATATTCTCAATGTACAAAAGCTTTATAGGCGAGCTCCTCCCGGGGTCAAAGGTCAGATCCAGGTGCTCGAGCACATCCTCAACACCTATCTGGGCACTGTTGCCTACCGACCAGACACTCGAAAAGGGAAGCCCGCTGGTAATGGCTGCCTCAAGAATAAAAACAGCAGTGGCACCCGATCCGGAAATAAAATCAATACCCTGTAACGACAATCGCGGGATAGGCTCCGTGAAGACACCATGAAAATTATTATTGAGGAGTCCGATACAGTTCGGACCGATAAGCGAACCTCCCGTTATGTTGATCACATCCACTATCTCCCTCTCCAGAGCTGCCCCATCCTCATCCTCCTCACTGAATCCCGCCGAAAGAATTATAAAACCCCCTGTTCCCTTCTCATAGGCGAGGGTGCTGACAATTGCCGGGCAGAACCGTGCAGCCACCGCAATGATAGCGAGATCGGTCTGCGGCAGCATTGACACATCGGCAAAGGTGTCAATACCCTGCACTTCGGAAGCCTTGGGATTGACAACATAAATTTCTCCATCAAAGCCATCGGAAAGAAGGTTCTTCAATACCTTCCCGCCAGCCTTGGTGATGTCATCGGAGCCTCCGACAACAACAATACTCCTGGGATTCAATAGCTTATCACTGATCATAATCCGGATTTGAGTTCTTCTCGAAAGGTAAAAACATTTTGAAATATAACAAATGACCGGAATCTGATAGCTTCGCCAGGCATGCCGCTGCAGGCCGTCAATAAACCCAAAGACCTGATGTCAGGAGCGGTATATCCGGAAGGGTCAGGCCTTCAGGAACTCACTTCTCCGGTAAATATCTCCTATATGTTGCATAATATTATCTTTGGCAGCATTAATTTGAACAACCCCGCTATTTTTGTTACCAAACATCTGACATAATGAAAAAGACGACTTTAAAGAGTATCACTACTGCTGCCTTTACGGCGCTGCTGCTCATTCTGCCTCTGAAGGCCGGTTCACAGGATACATGGGAAATTGACCCCGACGGTCCGGGTTATGCTGAAAACTGTACCTCCATTATGGTTGGCAGGCTGGCATCAACTGACGGGTCGGTGATGACGTCACATACCTGTGACGGGAGGTACCGCACATGGCTTGAGGTTGTTCCCGCCATGAGATTCGAGAGGGATACCGTACACCATGTTTACTGGGGGACGCTCTTTACAGAGGAGGCCTGGGACATGACCAATGTGACCCATAAGGGTACAATACCGGAGGTAAAATCTACATATGCCTTCCTCAGCACTGCCTATCCATGTCTTAATGAGAAGCAGCTGGCCATCGGTGAGACCACAATCTACGGCCGCAGGGAGCTCATGAACGCGGACGGTCTGTTCCTTATTGAAGAGCTTGAAAAGATTGCCTTGCAGAGATGTACCACGGCAAGGCAGGCTGTTGCACTTATAGGATCGCTTGCCGAGCAGTACGGGTATGCCGATATGGCGGAGTGCATAACCATTGCAGACCCCAGGGAGGTATGGCAGTTTGAGATAGCAGGCTCAGGTCCTGGCAAGCCCTCGGCGCTATGGGTTGCACAGAGGATACCCGATGATCATGTGGGTATTGCTGCCAACATACCGAGGATCTCTGATGTCAGGTTCAACGACAGCGATTATTTCATGACCTCGGCAGATCTGCGTGAGAAGGCAAAAAAACTGGGATACTGGGACGGCAAGGAACCTTTCAAGTTCTATAAGATAATAGGTACAGGAAAGCCCTATGCCATAAGAGAGTTTTTTGTGCTGAGCACCCTCGCCCCGGAGCTGGGACTCACGATGGAGATGGAAGAGCTGCCTCTCTCCGTCAAGCCGGATAAAAAACTGTCAGTGAGCGATGTGATGGCACTCTTCCGCCAGACATACGAAGGTACTCCCTATGATATGACAAAAAACTTACTTGTAAGTGTTACACGCAGGGATGAGTCCGGCAACGAGGTGCATGACACCGTTAAGACACCCATAGCCTCCAACTGGATGAGCACCGACATGCGTAACCTTATCAACGGGCTCAAGCCGGGCACTGTAGAGCGTCAGCGCACCATAGCCATTGCCGGATGCTCCTATTCGCATGTAATACAGTGCCGTGAATGGCTTCCTGACGAGGTGGGCGCAGTGGCATGGTTCTCGTTCGATAATCCTGCACAGAGTCCGCGGATACCCATCTTCTCTGGGACGATGGAATTACCGGCCAGCTTCGGTATATGCGGTCAGCACCGCTACCGTGAGGATGCAGCTATCTGGTCATTCCGTGAGGCCAACAGGCTCTCAACTGTCAACTGGGAGCGCGGACGGGCACTTATCGAGCCTGCCGTGGAACAACTGGAACAGAAGGCACTGGCAGAAATGCCGGCACTGGAAGAGAGGGTAAAGACACTGGTGACGCAGGGCAGGAATGAAGAGGCAAGGAAAGCCGTGACGGAATACTCAGACTCCTTCGCCCATGCCGCAATGAGTCGCTGGCAGGAGATGAAGAGGACCCTGTGGCAGATGTTCGGCAGGGGATTCTGAAAAAAAACCTCTAATTTTGAACTTATCAGCACATGCCGTGTTTCTTTCTCGCGGAATGTAGTAATCATGCCATCAGGGTTATCATCGATACTCGAAAAAAAGGATCATGACCGGTCGGATATCCTTGCTATGCTTCAGTGCAGTGAGGAGGAAGCGCCATTGTTATACCGTAAGGCAGCGGCAGTCAGGGACAGGTATGTTGGCAACCATGTTTATCTGAGGGGCCTGATTGAATACTCAAACATCTGCGGAAAGAACTGCCTTTACTGCGGTGTGAGACGCGATAACTCCAGGATTCAGAAATACACCCTCACCAATGACGAGGTCATTGAGGCGGCAATGACAGCCCACAAGCTTAATTTCGGTTCTATTGCCATCCAGTCAGGAGAGAACTCGTCAAAAGTGTTTGTTGATAATATTGAAGAACTGGTCCGGGCCATCAGAAAGCTCACCGGCGGTGAGCTGGGGATAACACTATCACTCGGGGAGCAGACCAGGGAGACATACCGGCGATGGTATGAAGCCGGCGCTCACAGGTACCTTCTTAGGATAGAAGCCTCAAGCGAAAGCCTGTACCGCAGGGTACACCCTGAAGACGAGATGCACAGCTTCTACCACAGGCTCGATTGCCTCAGGGTGATACAGGAAACCGGGTACCAGACCGGCACCGGAGTCATGGTGGGCCTGCCTTACCAGACAATGACACATCTTGCCGACGATATAATATTTATGCGTGATTTTGATATCGACATGTGCGGCATGGGGCCTTTTATCGAACACTCCGACACCCCGCTGGGCGTAAGAGGTACCGACAATCTTTTCCTGAGAGAGCGTTTTAACCTGACCCTAAGGATGATAGCCATAATACGTATCATCATGAAGGATATAAATATCGTTGCTTCCACAGCCATGCAGACTATCGATCCGGCAGGCCGGGAGAAGGCGATATCATGCGGGGCAAATGTCGTCATGCCCAACCTCACCCCTGCCAGGTACAGGGCAGGATACCTTATTTATGAAGGCAAACCGGGTTACCGTGAAGTTAACGAAACAAACATCAGCGGGCTCAATTTTGAACACATGCCGGGGATGACCCTGGGGCGCGGCACATGGGGTGACACGCCGCATTACAGAAGAAGGCTTTCAAAAGAATGATTATGCTGTAAAACAAGCCTGCCGCCGGACAACCGATCCCATTTTTTGCGAAATTGCCCTTCGTTCTAAACCTGAAATGATGAAAAGAGTACTTGTCTCATCAGTGATCATCATTGTATCACTGATAATGAAGGCCCAGACGGGATTAAGCTATTACCTTCCTGACGGTTTAACCTTCGATAAATCTGTTCCTGTTCCTGCATCCTTCATCGGTCATGAAGTCGGGGAGTGGCATGTAACCCATGATAAGCTCCTGGGATATATGAAACTTCTTGACAATATCTCCGGAAGGGCAAAATGGGAAGAGTACGGCAGGAGCTGGGAAGGAAGGCCTCTGGGCCAGCTTGTAATCACTTCGGAAAAGAACATGGCCAGGCTGGAAGAGATCAGGCTTGAGCATCTCAGGCTATCCGACCCTGCGGTCTCCGGAACCGTTGTAACCGACGGTATGCCTGTCATCATCAAGCTGGGATATGGCGTTCACGGTAATGAATCAAGCGCCCAGAATGCCTCCCTGCTGACTGCCTATTACCTTGTTGCCGGACAGGGACCGGAAATAGACCGGATACTTGACAACGCCATCATCCTCGTAGACCCCTGTCTCAATCCCGACGGACTTCAGCGACACTCGACATGGGTTAACATGTACCGCGGCACAACACTGACAACAGATCCTACAGGACGTGAGTTCAATGAAGCATGGCCGGGAGGAAGAACCAACCACTACTGGTTTGATCTGAACCGCGACTACATCATGCTCCAGCACCCTGAAACAGTAGGACGTGTGGAAGCCTTCTTCCGCTGGATGCCTAACATCAATACCGACCATCACGAGATGGGAGCCAACTCCACCTTTTTCTTTCAGCCTGGCGTGAAGTCGCGTAATAATCCCATGGTGCCCGAGGCAAACCAGGAGCTGACGGCGGAGATAAGTAAATACCACGCCAGGCAGCTCGACTCTATCGGCAGCCTCTATTATACCGAAGAAAGCTTCGACGACTATTACCTCGGGAAAGGGTCATCTTACCCCGATGCCCACGGTTCAATAGGGATACTTTTTGAACAGGCAGGAGTAAAGGGCCATCTCCGCGAAGTACCAGGAGGCCTGCTCTCCTTCCCCTTTGCTATACGGAACCAGTTTAACGTATCTCTCTCCACTATCGAAGCAGGCCTTACCCTGAGGACAAAGCTCCTTGACATGCAGAGAGAGTTTTATCTCACGGCCCTCAGGGAGGCAGAGTCGTCACCCATCAAGGGTTATGTCATCAGTGCCGGGGATGATAAAAGCGCTGCTGGCAGGTTCATCGAGAACCTGCTGAGACACAGGATAGAGGTCCGGAGATGCGGACGCACCATAACCAGGAACGGAGTGACATACAGCAGCACCGATAGCTATTTCGTGCCGTCAAGACAGAAGGAATACCGCTTTGTCAGAAGTCTCTTCGAACCGGTCGTCACCTTTAAGGACACTGTTTTCTATGACATATCTACATGGGTGCTTCCTCTTGCCTTTAACCTGAGTTACACACCTGTAAACGGCTCTGAAGCTGCCGGTATGGCCGGTGAACGGGTGATGTCAGCGCCGATGCCGGAGGGTGGCCTTACCGGCAGCAGCAGCTCCTACGCCTGGCTCTTCGAGTGGACTGACACATACGCTCCGAAGGCATTGAATATGATACAGAAAGCCGGACTGATAGCCAGGGTGGCAGCAAAACCGTTCACCATCAGCATAGAAACCGGTGAGAAAACGTTCGGGCATGGAACAATAATGATACATTCCGGTGAAAACCGGCGATCACAGGACGAGATCACAGGCATCCTAGAGAATGTTGCCAGAGAGTGCGGTATAACCATCCATGGAGTCTCTACAGGATTGACACCTTCGGGTATTGATCTTGGCAGCAATGAGCTGATACCTCTCAAGATGCCATCGGTGATGCTGGTCATTGACGAGGGCACTCCTACCGACGATGCCGGAGAGATATGGCACCTTCTTGATGCCAGGTATGGCATGCAGGTAACGCTTATCCCTGCCTCCAGGCTGGCTTCCGCACGCCTTTCAAGGTATAATGTTATCATCATTGCCGGGAACCCTTCAGTACCTCAGTCTGCCGTGGATAATATACGCGACTGGAACCGTGAAGGAGGTACACTGATAGCCTATAAGGGCGGTAACCGGTGGGTTGCGGCTAACGGTCTGGCCGCGATAAGCTTCATTGAAAACGCCTCCCTGCCTGCCACCATGCAGCGTAAGTATTCAGAGAAATGGCCTGACAGGGCATTGCACTCGATTCCCGGTTCTATTTTCATGACCAGGATCGACCTGACCCACCCTCTCTGCTTTGGCTATACAAGGGAGTACCTGCCTGTCTTTAAGAGCGATGCAACGGCAGTGATGTTTTCGGGAGACACCCACAACAGCCCGGTGAGATATATATCATCACCCCTTCTGAGCGGTTACTGTTCAAAAGAAAACCTGGACAGGATAAGCAACAGTGTTTTTGCATGCGTACATGGCGGGCCCGGAAGGGTGATCTCAATATATGACGATACCAATTTCAGGGCTATCTGGTATGGCACGGCAAGAATCTTTGCAAACGCCGTCTTTTTCGGACAGGCGCTCAGGCAGGAAAGCAGATACGGCCAATAGCTAACTCCTCTATCTCACGCAGGGCTTTCTCAAGTGAGATGAATTGTCTACGGTCACCCTCCAGCTCAAGCAGGATAAGACCGGCTGGTTCACCGGAACAGACCTCGTTCAACCCCAGTCTTGTCCGGATAACACATCCATATGTTGTCAGTATGTTCTGTACCTGCAAACCCAGATCGTCACGTCTCGGCACAAGGATACCCAGCAGGTAAGCGCCGTTTTCTTCGGCAGGAGCATCTGAAAGCCCGTGAGAGAACAACATCTCCTTCGCAAGGATGCCTTCGATGCTCATCAGCCTGCCGGCCAGCTTTTCACAGTCGTCAGGGAGCCCGGCAAGATTGATGATCATAAAACCTTCACGACTGCAAAGCTGATCATTCAGCTCATGGAACCCCAGCCGTGCACTGATAACGGCGGCATGTTCAGACAGGACCTTCTGCACAAGTCCGGATTCCTTGATCCTGTCGGTGATCTTAATACCTAATACTCTGACCATGACAATTTATTTTAGTAATAAAGGTCTCTCTCCCCATTCTTAATACGCTCGATCTTCTTTCTTATGCTCTGTTTCATGCCTTCGTCAAGATCAGCCATGTTCTTCTCAATGGCTACCCACCCTTTCTCAGCCAGCGTAGGTGAGGCATAGTCAACGATATACTCAGAAAGAGTAAGGATTGCATTGGGGGTACAGTAACGTTTTATAAATCCGGGTACCGAGAACTCCATAAAGTGTTCACCTGTCCGGCCGAGCCTGTAGCACGCCGTGCAGAATGAGGGAATGTAATCGTTATCTATGAGTTCATTGATGACATCTGCAAGTGACCTCTCGTCATTAATCTTGAACTGTTCACGGTTCAGGTTCTGAACCTCATTCCTTGAGGCGGAGTATCCTCCCAGCTCGAGCTTGGTGCCGCCGTCTATCTGTGACACACCGAATGCCATGGCCTCCGCGCGCACATCGGGGGCCTCACGTGCGGTGAGTATAAGCCCGGTATAGGGCACGGCAAGGCGCAGGATTGCTATCAGCTTCTTAAAATTTTCGTCGCTGACGAAATAATTACCTGCCAGGTTAAGCATGGAGGCGTCCTTGATCCTCGGGAACGAGATGGTATGCGGACCTACATTGTAGCACGCTTCAAGGTGGTTTGCATGCCTTACCAGCCCCATAACCTCAAACCTCCAGTCATACAGGCCGAAGAGTGCTCCTATGCCTACATCGTCTATGCCTGCTTCCTGTGCCCTGTCAAGGGCTGTGAGCCTCCAGTCATAATCCCTCTTCTTTCCCCCGAGATGGTACCAGGAATATGCTTCCGGGTCATAGGTCTCCTGGAAGATCTGGTAGGTACCTATGCCTGACCTGCCGACAGTCCGGAAACCGTCAATATCGAGGGGTGCGGCATTGATGTTGACCCTGCGTATCTCCCCCCTCTCTTTCTTGACACCATATACCAGCCTGACGGTGTGAGCTATATACTCAGGGTTGTACTCAGGATGTTCTCCGTAAACAAGTATCAGCCTCTTCTGTCCGTTATCCTCAAGTGCCTCCACCTCGGAAGTAATCTCCTGATCAGTAAGGGTCTTCCTCGTGGCCTCCCTGTTTGTCACCCTGAAGCCACAGTACTGGCAGTTATTGCTGCATTTGTTCCCAATATACAGTGGAGCGAAAAGAACTATCCTGTTCCCGTAAACCTTCTTCTTGAGCTCTCTTGCTCCTGCCTTTATCTCCTCCACCAGATCCTCACCTTCAGCGTTGATCAGAGCCGCTGTCTCGGCAAGCGTCAGACGCTCCTTCGACAATGACTTGCTGATCAGCTCTCTGACCCTCACTTTGTCTGACCTGGTATTATTAATGATGGACCATATCTCGGATGGGTCAATAAAAGGTACCATCCTGCGGTCCGGTATGCTGCATTTTTCCGGATTAAATTTCATCTCATTACATCTGTTATTCCGTCCCTACATTGTGACCTGCAAAGATACGGAAATTAGGGACAGGTTATTCCGCAATCTCAGAATATAAGCTCTCTCATCTCCTTCACACCCTCAGCAAGCAACCTCTCCTCGGGTAATCCTGATCCGGATATTTCGAGCTTCTTATGAAAGAAAAGAGTGATCCTTTTCCCGGGTATATCATCCTCATAATTTTCAAGGTGCACGAATATTTCAGGCAATTCAGGTCCGTTGTCATGTATGCGTACCATCCCCCGTGAATAAAAGGTCTCCGCCGCGCATGACACAGCGTACAGTCCGGATGGAGGCACAAGCTTTGTACGGTCAGTGACAGGTATCCTTATCATCGGCACCCCGTGTGTGACCGGCAGAGCCACCTTCTGCGCCACCCCGATGATGAGGTAAAAATGGTCAAGATAGGCATTGGCCCGCTGAATATATCCTTCCGACAGAGCCTGCCTAATACGTGTGGAACTTACTGTCTCATTCTGAACCTCCTGCATGGGTATCTCCTCCGCCTCGAAACCGTATTTCTCCCTCCATTCCCACAGCGCCCGGTAATCACCCTGCTGGTTGAAACCAAAGTGGTGGTTGTGTCCCACCACGATTACCTTTGCCTTAAGGATCCCGCACAGGATATCCCTTACAAACTCTTCGCCGGTGGTGTGTGAAAACTCCCGTGTAAACTCAATGATGATCACATTGTCAATCCCTGCCTTCCGGAGCATTTCAATCTTCTCATCCTGTGAGCATATCAGCTTCAGTCCCCTGCCTGCCGTATCCGGATGCAGCACCACCCTCGGATGGGGGTGAAAGGTAATAAGAACGCTCTCCCCGCCATATTCTGCCGCAAGTTTCTTCAGTCTCCTTATGATGGTTTTATGACCTACATGCACACCGTCAAAAGTACCTGTCGTGATGACAGGCGACTTTATCACAGATGCCTCCTCAAAACTTCTGAATATCCTCATTGCCCTGCCGGCTGCCGGTTCTCCTTTACAAAATATGCCACCTTCTCTATGGAGGTGATCATATCAAACTCCTCAAGATATACCGTGTCAGGAACATTCAGGGGCACAGTGGTAAAGTTCATTACACCCTTTATGCCGTTGCTTACAAGCATTGATGTCACCGAGACTGCCTGGTCAGGAGGAACGGCCAGCACTGCTATAACGATGTCCAGCTCACTCTTGAGCTTTCTGAACTGATCAAGGTGGTAACACCTCACACCCGCCACAACCTTATCAACCTTCTGGGTATCAATGTCAAAGGCTGCCACAACATTCAGGTTAGTGCGTTTTCCCATGAAGTATCCGGTTATAGCCCTTCCAAGGTTACCCATACCTATTATAGCCACATTCAGTCCATCGGGAGCATCGATAATGGATCCGATAGTCCTGATCAGTTCTCTTACATCATAGCCTTTTCTCATCACACTCCCGTATCCTATAAGCATGAGGTCACGCCTGACCTGTACGGCGGTGATATGTAACATGGCTGCCAGTTCATGCGAGAATACATAGTTGCGGTTTGCAGCAAGCGATGCTATTAACGCCCGTCTGTACTGGCTCAGACGTTCAACAGTCTTTCCCGGAAGTGTCTTCATAATCCACCCTTTATTTTAGTAACCTGAGATTTTGGAATAATCACTGTAAATACCGATCCTTTATCGGGTATGCTCTCAACATTTATTACCCCGTGGTACAGCCCCACAACCTTCCTTACAATTGACAGGCCGAGGCCGCTGCCGCTTATGTTACGCGTCTTGTCATTCTTTATCCTTGAGAACTCTTCAAAGAGCATATTACGTTCATCATCATTCATGCCGATGCCGGTATCAGCCACCGAAACAGAAAACTCACTGTCATTACAATCGACCGTTATGGTCACTGTGCCGCCTGTCCTGTTGTACTTAACCGCATTAGATACCAGGTTGTTCATAATGATCTCAAAGTCGTTGGGATCAGCCCATATAGTCTCGCAACCCTTTATATCTGTAACAAAGCGTATATCCTTATGTATGGCGTAAGGGCTTACCGTCACTACTGCCATTGATACGAGATCCCTGAGGTTCACATCCTGCATCTTCTCCAGCTGTCTTTCGAAGCTCACCTTTGTGAAGTCCAGCAGGTCCATGATCAGGTGCCGCATACTGTCAATCCTCTGCAGGGATCTGTCTATTGCTGAGGTATACTCATCGAGTGAATCACCCATCTGCCTCTCCTGCATCATCTTGAGGTAACCCTCGATGGCATTCAGCGGAGCCTTCATCTCATGTGACAGTACCGAAAGGAACTGGAACCTGACCTTCTTTCCTTCCACTTTAAGTTTATGAGTTATCCTGCGCAGATACTGCTGCTTGGTTATCTGCTCGATGGAGGCCTTCAGCTCCTGGGGAGTGAACGGCTTGGGAATGAAGTCAATGGCTCCGTCATTATGTGCTTTGATAGCGACATCTATTGAAGCGTAGGATGTTATCATTGCCACGACGATGTCATAGTTCTTTTTCCTCACATATTCGAGCACCTCCACACCCTGTATCCCGGGGAGCTTATTGTCGAGAAGGAGTATGTCGGGCATCTCCCTGTCTATGATCTCTATACCCTCCTCACCCGTGGCCGCCTCCATTATGTTGAAGGTGTAATCCTCGTCCATAAAAGGATAGGTCACATGGAAATTTCCGAGTATCCTTGTCACCCCGGACCTGATGCCGGGCTCATCATCTACAACAAGTACTTTTAGCTGTGCCATAGGTTTTAAATCTTAAGGAGTTTTCTTATTCCCTGTTCTAGTTGTTCCGGCCTTACTCCCTTTTCCAGATAGAGGTCAGCCCTGATCCATTCGCGATCCTGTACGCTGTTAAGTCCGAAGGTAATACCCGTCTCCCTGGATACTGCCGTCGCAAGGATCACAGGTACATCCGGATACTTTCTCTTGAGCTTGTAACAGAGGATAAACCCGCTGTCGTCGTTTTCCATCATCAGGTCGAAAACGGCAATATCCGGTCTCATTCTGGCGATTACCTGCTCTGCCTCTGCCTGGCTCTCCACTGCCACGACCTCAAACCCTGCCTTCCGCAGATAGAAGGCTACCTGGAAAAGATAGTCGGGGTCATCGTCAGCGAGAAGGACAGTCTCTGTTTTCTGATTCATCTCTGTGCGTTGTTAATTCATTACTTCACTAATGCAAAGACCTCACCGGTTTATTTATCCCTCCTGGGAAGGATGATCCTGAAGGTAGTGCCTGTAGGACCTTTTGCCCTGTCACTGTTGGTCTCCACAGTTATCTGTCCCTTATGCATCTTTACTATGCCATAGGTGGTTGCAAGACCCAGACCAGTCCCTTTCCCTATTCCCTTGGTGGTAAAGAAGGGTTCGAAGATCTTGGGTTTGTCTTCCTCATTAATTCCTGTTCCGGTATCGGAGACGTTGAATATCACATCCCCCGGTGTATCCTCGAGACGGACAGTCAGGGTGCCGCCGTCAGGCATAGCATCAATGGCGTTCTTAAAGAGGTTTGTAAGCACCTGCGTCACCTGCTCGGAATCGATGAGAGCATCCGGACTGGTGGTATTGTCATCTATCACTGCCTTGATGTTGTCAGGGAAGACCACCCCTTCAATGCTGCTCTCAGTCAGTTTTCTGATATTTACAAACTGATAGTTCACCTGGTTCTTGCGGGCAAAATTAAGCAGGCCACCGACGATCTTTTTACATCGTGCCGCCTGGTCAACAATCAGTCTCAGGTCATCACGGACAGGATCGTCAGGCTTGCATTCCTCGAGTAGAATGTTGCTGTACATTATTACCACTCCCAGGGGGTTATTGAGCTCATGTGCTATCCCAGCCGAGAGCTGACCCATATGGGCAAGCTTTTCAGACTGCTTGAGTGCGTTCTGCATGGTGGTCAGCTTGGCGTTGGAGAGGGCCAGGTCCTGCACTGACCTGTGCAGCTTGTCTATGGTGTTGGGAAGGCACATCTCCTCTTCCGCCAGTCCTTTGACTATGGCTACAGCATGATCCACACAGGTCTCATATCCGCATGCCCCGCAGTCAAGATGATCCTTAGGCGTCAGTTTGCCCATCGATACCAGGACTTCCTGTATTTTCTCATCTTCAGGCTGGTCCCTGCGCATATCCTCCGGACGGAAACGGACCGACAGATCAAGCATGTCATACAGTTCCAGGTTCTTTCTCCACTCCTCCATGTTCAGCTCCGCCATTTTATCCTGGGCATAGGTACTTACCAGCGCCCGCCTGTTGTACTGTTTGCCTCCCTTACTCATCCCCGGTCCCATAATGCAACCCTCACAACATAACAGCTCCAGGTGCTGGCCGCCAATCATCCCCTCCTCAAACTCCCTGATAGCCTCCTGGAAGTCAATCCTTCCCTCGGCAGCAATAATATTACCTGTAATTGCGTCATCATTCACCCCTGCAGTCTGAAGCAATCCCCTTGTCACAGGGAAGATGGCGCCCCGTCCCCCGAGAGGAGGATCAAACTCCGAGGGTATCACTGCGTCGGGACTTATTCCTGAAGCCTCAAACATCTCACGCAGTTCAAGGAATGTGATCGCCACGTCCACCTCACCTGTCTCCGCCTTTTTTGCAACGCACGGACCGATAAAAGTCACTGACAGATCGTTGCCGTACTTTTTCCTCATCACCCTTGTCATGGCAACCATGGGAGACACCACCGGGACAAGGTTCTGGGTCAGGTCCGGGTGGTAAAACCTTACAAAGGAAACAATAGCCGGACAGTCGGATGATACATAGTTTTTGGCTCCTGCCTCGCTTACAAGGTTGCGGTAACGGTGAGCCACGAGGTCAGCGCCGAAGGAGACCTCAGCGACATAGTCAAAACCCAGGGCGCGGATCATGCCGACAACCTTTTTGTGGTCCGTAACATCGTGGAACTCGGCCGGGAAACTGGGGGCAACGATTGCTGCCTTTTTCCCCGGCTTGACCAGAACCTTCCTGACCTGATCGACTGTATTTACAAAGACCTTGGCACCCTGACTGCATACTTTTGTACAGTTACCGCACGCGATGCACCTCTCGGTGATCACCTCCGCCTGCCCGCCGACAATCCTTATTGCCCTGGCAGGACACTCTCTCACGCAGGTGTAACAGGTGCGACACAACTCTTTTATTGTATATACCAGCATAAATATCCCTTTTTAAAGCAGCACGTCCCTCTTGTTGAAATGGGTATGGAACAGCTTTTTGTCAGCCAGTTCCCCGCAATCGACAAATACCTTTCCGTAAAGATCCTCAATGGAGGCTGACTGTTCTGGGCCACGTACAGCCTCCTGATCGTCTGTCTGCCATATAAACTTTGCTCTCTGCCGGACGGCCTCCCTGGAGCCGGCAGACATCATGCCGCCGCCGTTGACACAACCCCCGGGACAGGCCATTACCTCCACCAGGTCATATGATGATCCGCTGTCAAGCATGGATTTCAGTTTGTCAAGACCCTTCATCCCGTCAACGACAGCCACTGAATAACTTACTTCGCCTGTAGTGACAGTGGCCTCCCTGAAGAGACCTGTGTTACGCAGCTTCTTAACCGCCTGCCTGTCAGCCTCCTGTCCTCCTGCCCTTATGGCAAGCGATCGCAATACTGATTCCGTGATGCCGCCGGCCGACTCTGCGAGAAGCGAGGCTGAGCTGCGCAGTGCCATCGGTTCATCAGCCGGTTCAGGGTCAATATTGGCGATATCGATACCATACAGGATGATCAGTCGTGCCAGCTCCCTGACAGTGAGTACCGTATCTATGTCACTTATCCCCTTCCGCGTCATGCTGTCACGCCGGGCTTCAAATTTCATTGCGGTACAGGGGGTGACAGATACCGTATAGACATGTGATTTATCGTCTGAAACCGGAACAACCGATCTGATAATGGCTCCGGATATCTGCTGGGGAGTCTTGAGCGTTGACAGCACCGGAAGAAGCCCTGGCGTAAACTGCTCGCAATATTTTACCCACGCAGGGCATGCCGAGACTATCAGTGGTGTCTTGTCAGCCTTCTCCCTTTTGCTTATTATGGTGTCAGTAAGTTCAGTAATGAGTATATCAGTGCCCGTCCCCGATAGGAACACCCTGTCAAAACCTGTCTTTCTGAGAGCAGCATTCAGCAGCCTGTCAAAGTCGCGGTTGTATTTTATTCCCAGCTCTTCCGCCAGGGCAAAAGGTACAAGCGGCGAATATTGTATCACCCGCATCACATCACTTTTA
>QKGI01000155.1 GCA_003250475.1 Bacteroidota bacterium
CCGGCGCGAAGCATCATATGGTGTATGTGACGGTTGTCTGCAACGAAAAAGCTCTGATGACTGCGCATCCTGAGAATGATAACCCTCAACGTGTCATAAAGAGGCACTATCAGCACTGCAATAGATACCGACGGGGTCGACTGCAGGGGCATGAACGACCTGCCTGCGGCCTCTAGCTCATTGAACCTGATGGCAAAGACAGCCAGGGTAAAACCTATCACCAGGGAGCCGGTGTCACCCATGAATATCTTCTTCGGTCCGTCGGTGACATTGTAGGCGAGAAAAACAACAAGTGCACCGAGAAGGGCAGCCGCCATGATCGTATAACCGTAGTCCCCCGACAGGTAAAACCAGGTGCCGAAGAAGAGCGAGGCAATAATACCTATCGATGCCGCAAGCCCGTCAATCCCGTCGATCAGGTTAAGAGCATTGATTATAAGCACTATGATAAAGACCGTTATCAGGTAGTAACCCCAGTCCGGCAGGTACTGTATCCTCATAAATCCATGAAGGCTGGTGAAGTGTATGTCTGTAAAGAGTGCCAGTATCACCGCAGTGCCTGTCTCTGCCAGCATCTTCTTCCACGGGTTGATATAGATCAGGTCATCCTTGACGCCTATAAAGAACAGCACCATCGCTGCCGCGGTAAAATAGGATACGTAGTGCATATAGCCGTTGACACCCATCAGGAAGCCGAAAATGAACCCCGCGAAGATGCCTATGCCTCCCAGGGTCGGTATCTCCCTCTTGTGTATCTTGTGCTTCCCGGGCTTGTCATTGAGATGCTTCTCGTTAACCACCTTGATAACCTTGGGAAGGTAATACCAGGTTACGGCAACTGCTCCGGCAAATGCCAAAAGTATAGCCGGCCACCCTTTTATCGCTAGTTCAGACATGATAGGCGAAGTTACTCTGTCAGGAAATAATGTGAAAATTTAATTATTAACTGTTACCTGTGCAAACAAAATTCAAAACGAAATGTTCCCGGTTGCCGGCTTATCCCGCATAATGCTTGATGCTGTAATCGAGCAGGATACCGGCTATTCTCTCTGCAGCATGACCGTCCCATAGCTCGGGTTTGGCTCCTCTCTTCCATTTTCCCGCGAGGAGCCTGGTCATTGCAGGGTTTATTGCCGCAGGGTCAGTCCCGAGAAGCTCGTTTGTACCCACCGTACATGTCTCGGGTCTCTCGGTGCTGTCACGAAGGGTCATACAGGGAACCCCCATCACCGTCGTCTCCTCGGTGATCCCTCCCGAGTCGGTTATCACGGCAAAGGCCCTCTCTACAAGATAATTGAACTCCAGGTAACCCATGGGATCCGTCAGTTTTATAGACTGTCCGACTGCAAGACCGCAAGACTGCAGGACTGCTTGACCAAAGTCATCAATTACTTTCCTGGTCCGCGGATGCACCGGGAAGATCACCGGCATGCCCGCGGCAGAGTCCGAGATAGCCCCGAGCAGCTTCTGCAGGTTCTGCGGATCGTCAACATTGTTCGGACGGTGAAGTGTGATAACGACATATCCCTTGTCCTTCAGCCCCAGCTCATCCCACAGCGCCGGTCTCCTGAATTTCGGCCGATTGGCCATGAGGGTATCTATCATCACATTGCCCGTGAAATAGATGTTCTCCGCAGGCACACCTGCCCTGGCCAGGTTCTCATTGGCGAAGTGCGAGGTCGTGAAGAACAGGTCGGTGATGCTGTCGGTAACCATCCGGTTTATCTCTTCGGGCATGGTGAGATCGAACGACCTTATCCCTGCTTCCACATGTGCCACCCTGACATTAAGCTTCTTGGCCGTGATCGAGCAGGCCATGGTAGAGGTGACATCCCCCACCACTATTATCATGTCGGCCGGGTTGCTCATAAGCTCCTTCTCAAACCCCAGCATTATGCCTGCCGTCTGCTCGGCCTGCGTTCCGCTCCCTACCCCGAGGTTGACATCAGGTCGAGGGATACCGAGTTCTTCGAAGAAGGTGGCGCTCAGCTTCGGGTCATAATGCTGCCCGGTATGAACAAGGCGATATTCCAGCCTGCCCCCTTTGCTCTTAAGCTTTTCAATAGCATGTATCAGCGGGGCTATCTTCATGAAGTTTGGCCTTGCCCCGGCTACCACGGTTATTCTCATATATTGATTTTCTTTTTGATCAGTCTTTTAACCTTCTCTTCTCTATTATCCTGAAGCTTACAATTTTCAGGAACTCAGAAAGCACGTCCTGTATGTCCTCCTTCTCCCTCCACCATCGCCCGGCATTGAAGTCCGACCAGGCGCTCGGGCTGCACGTTACATATACCGGCCACTCCGAACCTGCGGTAGCCTTCCTGAAAATCATACTCGCACGGCGCATGTGGGGCGGGGATGAGACAAGTATCAGCGTGTCTAAGTCAGGACGGGTACTGAGATAATCCCTCACAACCATCGCCTCCGTCAGTGTGCTGCGTGCATCCCCGGGAAGGATGGTGATGTTTTCACCGGGGACTCCCATTGTTACCAGAGCATCGCGTGCCTGTTCCGTCTTTCCTGTTACAGTCACCCCTCTCTCTTCGAGCGCCCTGTAAGCTCCCATGCTCTCCTCGACGATGATCACACTGCCTGCTATGCCTCTCCGGAACAGATCCGTCGCCTGCAGAACCTTCTCGGGGAAATTACCCATAAGGATAACCATGGCATCGGCATGTGCCGGCATATCGTCTTTCACAAGCCACTGCCCCGCCCGCCTGCAACCAGACAGGTAAAGGAAGCCAATTAAAACCATAATCACGAAAAATACCAGCCTGCGTTTATTCATTATTTGAACGGGTGACAATACCGGGCATTATTATGTTAACCTGAAAATCCTCTTCATCTTATGAACGCACACATGCCACAGGAAGAGGGGCGTGGAGATGAAATTGCGCCTCCACAGCCTGCGTGGCTCACGCAGCAGCCTGGGCAGCCACTCCAGCCCCAGCTTTATCCATACCGTTCCTGACCGTTTAACGGTGCCTGCATAAAAGTCAAACACGGCGCCTATTGAGCATACTATGGGAACGTTCAGCCGGTACCTGTTTTCATGCACCCATTTTTCCTGCTTGGGAGCGGTCATGCCGACAAAAAGCACATCCGGCGAGAAGCTGTCTATGGCACTCAGCATGTCCCTGTTTTCATTTTCGCTGAAGACCTCACGGTACGGAGGACTGTACGACGCCATCCTTACATTGGGATATTCGGCGGTAAGCCTCTCTCGTATCTTCTGCAGCGTCTCCCCTGTTGAGCCCAGGTAAAAACATGAGCCATGCCGTTGATCGAGCGATGCCAGTACCACCTCGTGCAGGTCAGCCCCGGCAATCCTCTCTATCTTTTCATGTTCAAGGACCCTTGCAGCGATCCTGATGCCCACCCCGTCAGGAATAAGATAGTCGGCTCCCTGCAGGGCCTCACGGAACAGTATGTCCTTCGCTGCCAGCACGTATGAATGTGGGTTAAGGGTACAGATGACACCCCCGGCGCCGTCAGCAAACAGCTGTTTGTCTCCTGAAAAAACCCTGTAACCCATTACAGGTATTGTCTCCCCGGTTATCATCTGGTACTGGCTTTTCCCTGTGTCAGCTGTTCGCACAACGCCCGTGTCACTGCCTCCTGGCCTGACGGGTTCATATGTATCGGATCAAAAAAGAGCTTTGTCTCTGATGAGAAACGGGGCACAAAGTCGATGATCTCCGCAGCCGGGCTGTGCTCCCGGGCCAGGGAATCGATAAGGACCATGGCCCGTGAATATTCACTCTTCTGTGCCTCTACCAGGGGCTGCCATACGGGAGTGTTCAGAAGCAGCACCCTGGCCTTCTCCTCCGTTAGAAAGTCGAGCGTTTTTGCAAAGTCGTCCATCAGACCTGTATTGAATCCGACAGGACGAAAAGCCCGTGCTGCTTCTCCAGTGCCAT
>QKGI01000164.1 GCA_003250475.1 Bacteroidota bacterium
AAATATAATGAATATTTTAATAATAACAAGTGATTTTTGCTAAAAATATTTAAAAATGTTGTATTTTACTTACAAATACCTGCCATCCAGTGATTTCTAAAATTCTGCTAAAAGGACGGAACATTACTAAAAATATGCCTGCAGTAACACAGGTTATGCGGGTTATGAGGGCACAGAACATTATGATAATATGTATTGTTACCTGCAGGCAACAGCCTCATCCTGACAGCCGGGGCAGAGACATGATCAATAACGAATAGAAATAGTCAGAAAAAAAATTACCTTAGGGCCATAAAAATCATCAGTAATAACTAAAAACATTTCACGTGAAAAGAATTATCCTTATCATGATGGTCGTGACAGTGGCGGCCATCTCATGCAACACCAGCAAGAAGGAGCAGGGGAATCCTTTCTTCTCCGAATGGAAGACTCCGTTCGGTGTGCCTCCCTTTGAGCAGATTAATAATGAGCACTATGTGCCTGCCATCGACTCCGGCATAGCCGTTGCCAGGGCTGAGATAGCAGCCATCACCGCTTCTGCCGGGGCACCCACATTTGCCAATACCATTGCACCGTATGACCGTGCAGGTATGCTGCTCAACAAGGTAGCCTACGTCTTCTACTCGCAGACCAGCGCCAACACCAATGACATCCTTGAGCAGGCGCAGATGGAGATAGCCCCCAAAATTTCTGCTTTCAGCGATGAGGTCCTTCTCAATGCCGATCTCTTCGGCAGGATAAAGACCGTATACGAGAACAGGGAGGCTGAACAGCTCAACGATGAGGAGATGTTCCTTATAGAGAACCTCTACAGGAGCTTTGTCCGTAACGGTGCATTGCTTAATGCTGAAGACCAGGAGACTCTCAAGAAGCTGAACCAGGAGCTCTCTGTGCTGACAGTGAAATTCAGCCAGAACGTCCTCGCCGAGACCAACGACTACAAGCTTGTCATCGACAACGAGGCCGACCTGAAAGGGCTGCCTGAGAGCGTCATCAGAACTGCCGCCGCCATGGCCGCGGCTGACAGCCTTGAAGGCAAGTGGGTCTTTACCACGCAGAAGCCCAGCATGATCCCCTTCCTCCAGTATGCTGATAACCGCGATCTGCGCAAGAAACTCTATGATGCTTACCTCAGCCGCGGCAACAACGGAAACGAGTATGACAACAACAAGGTGCTTGCCGACATCGTCAGGCTGAGAGCCGACAGGGCGAAGCTGCTGGGTTACAAGACCCATGCCGACATCGTCCTCGAGACACGTATGGCCAAGACACCTGAGAATGTCCTCAACCTGCTCAACAACCTTCTTGAGAGGGCGCTGCCCGTTGCCGGCCGTGAGCGTGACGAGATGCAGAAGATCATTGAGGCCGAAGGAGGCACCTTTAAGCTGGAGCCGCACGACTGGTGGTACTATGCCGAGAAGCTGCGCAAGGAAAAGTATGACCTTGATGAAACCGAACTGCGGCCGTACTTCAGCCTTGACAACGCCCGTGACGGGGCCTTTGCAGTGGCTAACAAGCTTTACGGCATCACCTTTACACCCATCAGCAACATACCGCTGCCTCACCCTGATGCACAGGCATTCGAGGTGAAGGAGGCCGACGGCAGTCATGTGGGTGTGCTGTATATGGATTTCTTCCCCCGCGAGAGCAAGCGCCAGGGTGCATGGTGCGGTGGCTACCGTGATCACAGGGTCATAGACGGCAAGGTGATAACCCCGGTGGTGACCATCGTCGGTAACTTCACCCCACCGGCAGGAGACAAGCCGGCCCTGCTGAGCATGGATGACGTGCTGACCCTCTTCCACGAGTTCGGACACGGCCTCCAGGCACTGTTCTCCGATAACACCTACGGCAGCACAACCACGGCATGGGATATCGTCGAGCTTCCGTCACAGATAATGGAACACTGGGCTACCGAGCCCGAGGTGCTTGCCATGTATGCAAAGCATTTCGAGACCGGGGAGGTGATCCCGGAGGAGCTGGTTGAAAAGATAAAAAACAGCAGCTACTTCAACACCGGGTTCGACAACGTGGAGATCATGGCTGCCTCACTGCTCGATATGGCCTATTACTCACTTGAGGCTCCTGTGAATGTCGATGTCCAGAAGTTCGAGAAAGAGACCATGAAGAAGATCGGCCTTATCCCCGAGATAGAACCGAGGTACCGCAGTACCTACTTCCTCCATATAATCGATGGCTATGACGCCGGTTATTATGTCTACACCTGGGCTGCGGTGCTCGACAATGACGCCTTCGAAGCCTTCAAAGAGAACGGTATCTTCGACCAGGCTACCGCCACCTCATTCAGGAAGAACATCCTCGAGAAGATGGGAACGATGGATGCCGAGCAGATGTACCTCAATTTCCGTGGCCGTGAGCCGGAGATAGAGCCTCTCCTGAGAAACAGGGGACTGAACTGACGGTCTGATCCATATATAAACAGAGGCTGTCATCCACGCGGGTGACAGCCTTTTTTTATAGTATCTCCTTCTGGTTATGAGAGTTGACGAAGAGTATAGTGCCGGTTTCACTATATCCGCCGAGCAAAGCCTCCCCGTCATGCTTGAGATTCTCCGGCCTGAAGCCTGTCATTATCATAGCAGCGGCAGACGACCTCTTGTTTATCAGGCTCTTGATAGAATCTCCCTGCTCAAGCTTTATAATCTCGATGTTATTCTCGGTGATAGGGAGCCTGCCTGACAACACCAGGTCGGAGAGCTCCCTGCGCGTCTCGTCATAACTCTCAGGCCTGCATGTCCCGAATACCTTTGTAGTCGCCTTCTTCCAGTCGGGGTGCCCCGAGACGATGAAGCTGAGAAGGATGAGCAGGCTGGCATTCTCCGGCTCGTTGAAGTCGATCCACACATGAATGCCGTTACGGTAGATCATCTCCTTCCTGGCAGAGGCCAGGAGACATATATCAAAGTTACCGGCCTGGATAAGCCTTATATTCTCAATGATCTCCCCCAGGTTCTCAGGGTCTTCCTTGTCATACTCGAAGATGACCATGTTATTCTCCATCCCCGAGATGCCGGGCACCTGTATGGCCTGGACGATGGCGGAGGTATATGAGGGCGAGATGATGGTGTCGACATACACATGATTCTGGGTGGTGTCGTACACGTCGATGAGCTTGGCGAGCTCTTCGGCAGCCTGCTGGCTGGTGGCCCTCGAGTAATACCCGTCTATCCTGTGCAGGTAGGTGCCGAAGCCGTACCTGTACGAGATCCAGTTGAGAAGCCTGAAGGCCCTGGCCCTCTTGAATGAGTCCTTGGAGATGCATATCACCCCCGGACGCCACTCCTTCTCCTTCTTCTTGCTGCCTGTCTTCTGAAGGTAGACCTGCAGGTTACGGTTTATCTGGAACAGCGCATTGGCAAACAGTGATTCAAGACCATGACGCTCATGATGATAACGGTTGATAAAAGTATAAAGGGCAACCATAATAATTATTGCGGAGAGGGCATAGGGGGTATTGATCTTGAACATGACCCACACAGCAATGACAAACCCTGCCAGGGAGATGAACCATCTCGATTTGAATGAAGGCCTGTAGGAGGGTGAAGAACCGAAATGGTTCAGGAAGGAGATGAGGCACAGGGAACCGTAGGTCACCAGGAAGAACATAGATATTATCTCCGCCACCATGTTGACATTTCCCAGGGCTACAAAGATGAAAGCCAGGATGACGGTCACCAGGGAGGCATTCACAGGTTCATTATCATGGCTTCTTGATGCTGCAAGCCAGCGGTTTACCTTCATGGAGGGGAAGGAGGTGTCACGCGCCAGCGCCTGCAGTGTCCGGGGCGCCACCATGATCGATCCGAGTGCCGACGATATTGTCGATGCCGCCAGTCCCAGCGGCACTATCACAGCACCCCCTATAGCTATCTTTGACATGATGA
>QKGI01000157.1 GCA_003250475.1 Bacteroidota bacterium
GGCTGGTGAGCGGGGCGTGCTTTGCCGAGCTCGGCGCCAGTGTATGGTGCATTGACAGCGATAAGGACAAGATAGAGGGACTCAACAACGGGGTCATCCCGATCTACGAGCCCGGACTGGAAGACCTGGTTAAAAGAAATACCAGGGCCGGCAGGCTGTTCTTCTCGACTGACCTGAAGGAGAGTGTAAACGACGTGGAGATGCTCTTCATTGCCGTGGGTACGCCGCCCGGTGAGGACGGCAGTGCAGACCTGAGCCACGTGATCGATGTTGCCCGTACCATCGGCAGGAACCTTCAGAAGTACCTGCTGGTTGTCACCAAGAGCACTGTCCCTGTCGGATCATCCAGGCTGGTGAAGGGCGCCATAGAAGAGGAGCTGGCAAAAAGAGGTGCACACATTGAATTTGATGTCGCCTCCAACCCGGAGTTCCTCAAGGAGGGTGCTGCCATCGATGACTTTATGAAACCCGACAGGGTGGTTGTAGGGGTGGAGAGCGAAAGGGCCAGGGAGCTGATGACCCGTCTCTATGCACCTATGCTACTCAGTAACTTCAGGGTCATCTTCATGGACATACCCTCGGCCGAGATGACAAAATATGCCGCCAACGCCATGCTGGCGACACGTATCAGCTTCATCAACGAGATAGCCAACCTGTGCGGCAAGGTAGGTGCCGATGTGTCCATGGTGAGAAAGGGCATCGGCTCGGACTCACGTATAGGGAGCAAGTTCCTCTATCCCGGCCCCGGCTTCGGCGGCTCGTGCTTTCCCAAGGATGTCAAGGCCCTCATAAAGACAGGACGGGACCATGACTCACCTGTGACCCTGCTCGAGTCGGTCGAAGCTATCAACGAGAGGCAGAAGAAGGTACTGTTCGGCAAGTTCAGCGATCACTATGACGGTGATACCAGGGGAAGGCGGGCTGCCATATGGGGATTATCATACAAACCCGGCACCGACGATATGCGTGAGGCTCCCTCGCTCACTCTCATCAGCCAGCTCCTGGAGGCAGGATGTGTCGTGAAGGCCTATGACCCCCAGGCTATGGGCGAAGCCCGTAGAAGGCTGGGCGACAGCATAGAGCTTGCCACGGACATATATGATGCCGTCGAGGGGGCGGATGTTCTTTTTCACGTCACCGAGTGGAAAGAATACCGCATGCCCGACTGGGAGAAGGTGAGGTCACTCATGAAGACCCCGCTCCTGATCGACGGCCGCGGGGTGTTCAACCAGGCCGACCTCGAAGGCATCACATACCTTAAAATCGGATAATAACCCTAAATAATTACCTTAACCTAACCTACCCACACGACAGCACGACAGCAAGACTGCATGACCGCAAGACGGAGCGTAGCGACAGATTTCCGACCTTCCGACCAGAAAAACTTGACTTGAACGGCATAATTTCCTAAATTAGTAGTGTCTGCATAATACTACTGATCATGAGAAAGCTAAAAGTTATTCTGGTTGTGGCAACCTGCTTTGCTATTGCGGGATGTGCCACGGTAAAGGTCTATTCTGACGCGGAGCTGACAAAAGAGACAGGTCTGCGCTATTACACTCTCAGGCCCTACCTCCTTGTCGAATACATGGCGGATAAGGACAATACGGTAAAGACGACGGTGGTTTACCTGCCTGATCTGGCCTCTCCGCAGTATATGGTTCTCAAGCCCGGCATCGGCTCCAGCGAGGTGAAGATGACCCTGAAGAACGGTGCCCTTGAGACATACGGTGTGGTGACCGACTCCAAGCTGCCTGAGAGCATGGAGGCTTTCGCCGATATCCTCTCCAAGAGCGCCTATGCCGCACAGACCTTCACAGGCACTGTGACACCCGGCACGACGGACCAGGAGCAGGGAGAAGCCTTCAGGTTGTTCGAGATCCTGATTACCTCAGAAGGGACGGTATTGAAGGAGGTGAAGCCATGAAGAACAGGGTGCTTAACCGTAAGATATGGGTATCAGGCGTACCGTATAAGGTAGGCACGGGCTGGCTGGCTCCCCAGCCCGACCTGCGTGACTACACGCCGATGCATCGTCAGATCACCGCCTTCAGCCGTAAGCTTAAACTCCCGACCCCGTCAGCAGGACCGCACGCAAGGAGTGAAACGACGAAGTCCCGGCAGCAGGGCATGTCGGGAACCGCACGACTGCAAGACCGCACGACTGCAGGACAGCAAGACTTAAGACAATGGTGCTCCCCTGTCGAGAACCAGCTTGAGCTGGGAGCCTGCACCGCCCATGCTGCTGCAGGCATCGTTGAATATTTTGAGAGGAGAGCTTTTGGAAAACATATCGAAGCCTCACGTCTCTTTCTCTATAAAACCACACGCAACCTCATGCAGGTGTCAGGCGATACCGGTGCATGGCTGCGCGAGACCATGGGGGCGCTGGCGTTGTGCGGCGTGCCCGATGAGAAATACTGGCCCTACAAGGTGAAGGACTTCGACAAGGAGCCTACCGGATTTGTATATGCTCTTGCCGAGAACTACTCTACGATCAAATATTTCTCGCATGATCCGCAGGGAGCAAACCTACAGGGAGAGGAGGTGCTGGCGTCGGTAAAGAAATACCTTGATGCAGGCATACCCAGTATGTTTGGCTTCTGGGGATTCCAGTCGTTTGAAGACTCCGACAAGCCGGGCGACATACCCTATCCCTGCAAGGGGGAGAATGCACAGTGGGGGCATGCCGTCATGACCGTGGGGTATGATGATGACCGCACGATAACAAATCTCAGCTGCAAAACCTCCACCACGGGTGCCCTGCTGATACGCAACTCGTGGGGAAAGAGCTGGGGCGAAGACGGTTATGGCTGGCTGCCCTATGAATATGTCCTCAGCGGCCTGGCCCTCGACTTCTGGTCGCTGCTTGACATGAGATGGATTGATACCGGTAACTTCGGGCTGTAACCATCACCGTCATTCCGGGTTGTCAGGGTCCTTCCGCTGACTGAAACAAAATAATATTATTGCCATGGGCAAAACTGCTCTGGTGGTCGTTTACAACCACCGTTATGATAAGAATATAGCCATAATCGAAGATCTCTACCGGGAACGGTTCAGCGATATCTATCATCTTGTCCCTTTCTATGACGGGAACAGGCCGGGGGTGATTGCCGTCTATGAAAACTCCTTTTACTTCCAGGGGTATATTGCCCAGGGAATGAGGCATTTTTTCCGTCCGGAATATGATCATTACCTGTTCATCGCCGATGACCTCATCCTTAACCCGGTTGTCAGTGAAGACAACTGTCCTGGTCACCTGGGACTTGATGCCGGGTCCTCCTTTATTCCCAATCTCATTGAGCTCCATACGATGAGAAACTACTGGCCGAGGATACGTGAGGCCTTCGAGTTCACAATAAGAAGAAAGGGTGTTGAGATAGTTAATGAACTACCCGGCTATGATGAGGTGAAGGAGCGTTTTTCCCGTCACGGGCTTGAGATAAGGCCGCTGAGGCACAGGCAGGTCTTTCCGTCTCCCGGCCGTTCCGTCAGCGGATGGCTCAGGCTGGCAGCAGGCAGGCCGAAACAGTTTTTACATCGTCTCTCCGACCCCCTGGTGAGGTGGAAGTACAATCTCTCCTATCCACTGGCAGGCAGCTATTCGGATATCGTTGCCGTCAACGCCGGTACGCTGGAGCGATTCTGCCATTACTGCGGTGTCTTTGCCGCCGCGGGGCTCCATGCAGAGCTGGCAATACCCACGGCGCTGGTACTGTCATCCGACCATATCGTCACGGAAAACGATCTGGCTCTCAGGGGACGGGCGCTGTGGCCTGACGGCTGGAACAGGCTGCACGGCGAGAATGACCTTGCACATGATGAGCTGAAGGAGCTGGACAGGTACAATAACAACCTGGCAACCCTGCTGG
>QKGI01000030.1 GCA_003250475.1 Bacteroidota bacterium
AAGCCCAGGCTGGGGATGTCATTGTAATAGAAATCCTCACGCGCCGTAAACTGCAGCAGCGATCCCGAGCAGAGCCTGCGGGCAAAGCCGGGGTCAAGGAGGCCCTGGTCCTTGAGCATGAAGGCCACGGGAAAAGCACCGGAGACCCATGTGCGGTAACAGATGCTTCTCGACCACATGTTTATATACCCGTCGCGGCCGAAGAAGCCGGTGATCGACTCCATCAGCTTACGGGCGGAGCGCTCTATGATCTCCGCTATCTCGGGGTAGAACTCATCGCCGAAGGTCCTGTTCCAGATGGTGGTGTAAACGATAAAGAGGCTGATGGAGTAGTAGTTATAAGTCTGCTCGAGATACCAGCCGTTGCCGGAGTGGTATGATGCCACCCACATAAGGTGACTCCTGAGAAGGTCATCGTCAATGGCGTATCCGTATTTCTTAAGAAAGGAGAGAGTGATGATGTTGAAGATTCGCCAGTTATTCTGTGTTGTCCGGTGGTGGCCCCACTTTGATATACATACTGACATCTCATCCTTCTCCTGCTGTGTGTAGGTCGACCAGAGCGTGTCGGGCATGAGCAGCAGTGTCTTGAAGAGCCCTCCGAACTCACAGGTGAACTGGTATGTCGAGTCGGGAAGATCTTCGGGAAGAGGCAGCGAGTTGACATGACCCGGGGTGAGGGCGTTGTACAGGTGCAGATGATAGTAGTCGCGCAGCCTGATACCTTTGATGGTAACCTCAGGATCGACATGGATCAGTGGCCCGGCAAGGGTGAAGGTACGCTCCAGGGCCTCAAACTCAAGCGACCTGAAACGCCATGCCGGGGAGCCCTCCTGCGGGTATGTCCTGCCGGGCACTATCGGGAAGGTGAGCGGGTCTTCCATAGAACGCACATGCGTGAATGCCCTCTCAAGGAGATACCTGGCAAGGCCGGTGTAATGCTCTTTTGTCATCCCGGTATAGGGACTGAGGATATGGTCGGGGTTTTCTACTTCAAACTTCTTCTTCATGGATCAGGGTATATGGTCGGCCTCGGAATAGTGCAAATTTAATTATAATGATAACGCTGTGTTACTGTCAGTAAGGTCATTCTGCAGGACAGGCCGCAACAGCAGCTTCCCGGCCGGGATTCAGGGGTTCAGGGTATTAACAGTATGTATTATGATATTTTCAGGATTCCGGGGAGCTAACCTATGGAATTATTGCTCAACTTTGTTTGACGGACAAAAGGAGGATCAGTTCAATGGCAACTATTAAGAATTCATTGGAGGCGATTATGCTCTTCTGCCTGACCCTGTCATTGCATGGCCAGGAGAATGATGTCACGTTTAAGGTTGACGCGCTGTTTGACCTTGGCCGGCCGGAGACGCTGGGCCTGGCTTATGCAGGGGGACTGGAGACGGTAACCATATTCTCCCCGGGGGAGGGTGATAACAGGTATAACAACGGGGTGGTGTTGTTCCCGTTCAGGGGGATGCTTTATGCGCAGTGGCAAAGCTCCGCTGCCGATGAGGATGCGGATGACACCAGGGTGTTATGCAGCAGGAGTGCCGACGGCATAACGTGGGAGGATCCCGTAGCACTTACCGGCAGGAGCGAACAGGGCATAAAGACCGGCGGCGGATGGTGGAGTGACGGCTCTACGCTTGTTGCCTACATCAATGTATGGCCTGGCATAACCAGCGGTATAAAGGAGGGTTATACTGAGTATATAGCATCTGCCGACGGGGTGAACTGGGATACGCCGGAGCCTGTGCTTGATATCGACTGCAATCCTGTACGGGGTATCATTGAGCAGGATGTTCATGCCTTGCCGGGGGGAAGGCTCGTCACCGCATTTCATATGCAGCCGGGACTAAGGGCGACGCCCTGTCTTACCGATGATCCGCTGGGTGTGTCGGGCTGGAGGGCAGGTGAGATGAAGAGCATGCCGATGGCGAATAAGAGTATTAGCAGGGGGATAGAGCCCTCATGGTTTTTAAGAAGTGACGGCGCCATCGTGATGATCTTCCGCGACCAGGGCAGCTCTTTCAGGAGCCTTGCTTCTGTCAGCCGTGATGACGGTCTGACATGGTCCGGTCCGGTAGTCACCGACATGCCCGATTCGAGGGCCAAGCAGAGTGCCGGCAACCTGCCGGACGGGACTGCTTTTATCGTGAATAATCCCTCCGGCTGCGGGGAGCGTTTTCCGCTGGTGATAACACTGGGCAGGGATGGGTTCCTGTTCGATAAAGCTTACCTGCTGCGCAGCGGAGGGGATGACCTGCAGCCACAGAGGTTTGCCGGGAAGTATAAGACGATGGGGTACAATTATCCCAAGAGTGTTGTCTGGGGAGGCTGGCTTTATGTCTCATATGCCACCAACAAGGAGGATATCCAGCTGACAAGGATCCCGCTTGACAGCCTGATATATTGAAAGGTGGTTCTGCGGAGCATCCCGTGTCCGGGGTTAAAGATACCGGCTAAAGAACCGGTATTGTTGTTGCTCCGCATGGTCTTGAATCTGGATTTTCCTGGTCAAGAGACTTGGCGAATTATCAATGCATACACTTAACGCCAAGATTATCAGGTATGATGTAAAAGGGCAAAGACTTTGTATTTCCGTTGTTTTTCCTTTTCTATCCCCAAAACCTGGCAAGGTTTATTGGGCAAAATGTTCTAAACAAAAAAGGTCAATCAAATAGAAAGGTTTACCCTCAGAACATTTTAAGGGTTTGAAAAATGAATCAGGTAACCATTATTAAACCTGCTATCAAGAAAGCGAGAAACATGATGAAGCTTATGTAAAAATTGTAATACAGTTGTCCAACTTTCCCATCTTCTTTAAGAGATAATTTCTTATACAATGGTAAGTATGAAAAGATTTTACCCTTAATAAAGATTCCATTATTAAACAAACTCGCTTCTTCTCCTTTACTTTTGATGTACTTAATTATTTTCACGCTTATCCATAAGTTCCACCAGATAAAACCTAAAGCGATAATTCCGATAATTATAACCGATTTGTTCATAGCTTGAATACTTTCAGTTTATAAGAAATTTGGATATCGGCCCAAGATACATAATTCTACTATGCAGTGAAAAAGCCACGCAAATTTACCACAATTGACTGATCATATTAACATTAAATTAAATGATGAATTATTAAAAGCCTGCTACTATCTGTGGTTAAGGGCATCAACTCTTTCTATCATGATTGGAAGTTATGAATTTGAATTATGTATCCTGCTAAAAAAGAAATTGAATGGTGTTCACTACCACCAACGATGTTAAATTCTCAGCCCGTTTTATAGAAATCCCTCAAAACCTGCCAAGAAAAGGATACTTATGCAAATAACGTGTAAGTGTCAGATTATAAGTTGCTCCGCCAGGGGAGCGACCGTAAAGGAATTGACCTGTGGGCAATTACAGGGAGCTGCCAGACTGCAGCATGAGCCGAATCCGCCTCTGGCGTCTTATCGGGATAAACTTCTCGCCCGAACCGACCGTTAAGTCACGACATAGTATGTCGTGACAGGGAGGTGTCTGACTGCAGGGGTGGACCTGAGACACGTCACAAACAAAAAACCCGCTTGCGCGGGTGTTTTTGTTGCTCCGCTAGGGCTC
Organism: Bacteroidota bacterium; assembly: GCA_003250475.1. Taxonomy (GTDB): domain Bacteria; phylum Bacteroidota; class Bacteroidia; order Bacteroidales; family VadinHA17; genus SR-FBR-E99. Next base: position 3,607 of record QKGI01000030.1, read on the forward strand.
GAACCTAGACTTTCCTGATCCAGAGTCAGGCGTGTTGCCAATTACACTACGGAGCAGTTATTTGAGGCTGCAAATATAAAATATTTTTTGCGGAATATAGCACAGGAACTATTTTTCAGATATCACACCTGATATTAATAACCCGGAAACAGGTTCCCGCACATCAGTCCCGGCACTTAATTATCACTTGTTGAGCCTGGCCCAGGTGTCCTTCAGGCTGACGGTACGGTTGAAGACGACGGTACGGTTGAAGACCAGGCTTCCCGGGCGACTGTCATAGTCGACACAGAAATAACCCACCCTCTGGAACTGGAACCTGGCAAGCGGACCAGCCTCTGCCAGCGAAGGCTCCACTTTACAGTCGCGGATGACCGTAAGTGAGTCGGGATTAAGAAACTCCCTGGCGTCGATATCCTTATGTCCTGACGGATCCTCGTCGCTGAAGAGCCTGTCGTACAGTCTTATCTCTGCATCGAGGGCATGGGCTGCCGACACCCAGTGGAGGGTGCCCTTGACCTTACGGTCGGCCTGCGGCCCGCCGCTGCGCGTCTCC
>QKGI01000104.1 GCA_003250475.1 Bacteroidota bacterium
TTCGAATTCATATCATCTTATAACACAGCCCTGCTCGTCATTGAGGGCAGCCTGCTCATAAACGGATCAGACAAGGCACCCGGCGATCACTTCGTTCTCTTCAGGAATGACGGAGAGCAGTTTGTCATCGAAGCTGCCGAGGATTCCATAGCACTCATACTCACTGGTGAGCCTATCTATGAACCTATCGCTGCACACGGACCCTTCGTGATGAATACCAGGACTGAGATCTACCAGGCATTCGAGGACGTGGAGAACGGTAAGTTCGGCTGGCTCGAAGATTAACTGCCGTGCTGCAGCATCATGGTGAGAAAGATGTAAATTTGCAGCATGATTAAAAACCTGCTTATTATCGGATCGGGTGGATTTGTCGGAAGTGTGGCACGATATCTCGTGTCACAGCTGAATCTTACAATCAGCTTTCACTCGGTACCGGTGGGTACGCTGCTGGTTAATATAACGGGCAGCTTCGTGATTGGATTTCTGACAGGCATTGCCGACAAGAGCATGTTACTTACGCCCCAGTGGAGACTATTCCTGATGGTGGGGCTTTGCGGCGGATTTACAACATTCTCCGCATTTGCCAACGAAAACCTCATGCTCATACATAACGGCCAGTTCCTTACCGTGCTTCTCTATACCGGGTTAAGCATATTTCTCGGTTTCCTTGCCGTCTACCTGGGCTATATTATGACTAACTTACTGTGATCATGGAAAAGAATGCACATGCGATCATGAAAATATACGCCAGCTCGACAGACAGGCTCGGTTCTCATCTCCTCTATGAAGCCATCGTGTTCAGGGCAAGAGAGGCGGGTATCTCAGGAGCTACCGTTTACAGGGGCATGATGGGCTACGGGCTGAGCAGTCAAATCCACTCCTCCAGGTTCTGGGAGCTGACGGAAAAACTGCCTGTGGTTATAGAACTGATCGACCTCAGGGAGAAGCTTGAATCCTTTTATGAAATGATAGAGGATGACATCTCTGCCCTTCCAAAGGGATGTCTTGTCACAATCACCCCTGTCGAGGTCAGGCTTCACAAGCGCGGGTTGAGACCTGATGCCGGTGTCTGACATTCACTGATTATTTCCTGACGTTACTTTTGCACTTTTCAGCGGCAATTCCTAAATTTATAGTGCATTTCCTCCTTTTTGTGCAACATAAATTCTGAGTTATGCTGGTAAAGACCTTCAGTGCTGCCGTATCCGGTATTGATGCAGTTACGGTTACCATAGAGGTTGATGTCACCCGTGGTGTTCGTTATATGCTTGTCGGTCTCCCTGATGCAGCTGTCAAAGAGAGCCAGCAGCGTATCGAGTCGGCTTTCCGTGCCGTGGGACTACACTGGCCCGGCAGGCAGGTCATCATTAATATGGCGCCGGCAGACATACGCAAGGAGGGTTCTTCATACGACCTTCCTCTTGCCGTGGGCATCCTTGCTGCTGCCGGGATGGTCAGCAGCAGCCGTCTTGAAGGGCTGCTCCTCACGGGAGAGTTGTCGCTCGACGGTGCCGTCAAGCCTGTCAGGGGTATCCTGCCTATGACGCTCCAGGCACGCAGGGGCGGCTTCAAAGCCATGATAGTGCCTGCCGAGAACGCACCTGAGGCCGCTGTTGTTGAGGGCATCGATGTCTACGGTGTCGACAGCCTGGAAGGGGTGATAAGGTATATGAACGGAGAGCCCGGCCCGGAACCGCTGAGAATAGATGTGAAGACCCTCTTCAGTCGCGAGGGAAACATTTATGATTCCGATTTCGCTGATGTCAGGGGCCAGGAGAATGTCAGGAGAGCCCTGGAGGTGGCTGTCGCCGGATCCCATAATGCCGTAATGGTCGGTTCCCCTGGTGCGGGAAAGACCATGCTGGCGCGTCGTCTGCCCTCCATACTGCCACCGCTGACCCTGGAAGAGGCGCTGGAGACGACCAAGATACATTCCGTGGCCGGCAAGATCGACAGTCATATCTCGCTCATGACCCGCCGTCCCTTTCGCAGCCCTCATCATACAAGCTCCGACATATCCATGGTTGGTGGCGGCAGCGTGCCGCAGCCGGGCGAGATCAGCCTGGCCCATAACGGCGTTCTTTTTCTCGATGAGCTTCCGGAGTTCAAACGCAGTGTCCTTGAGGTGCTGCGCCAGCCGCTGGAAGACAGGATAATAACCATCTCACGGGCCAGGATGAGCTGCAGCTTCCCTGCCTCATTCATGCTCATTGCTTCGATGAATCCCTGCCCGTGCGGCTTTCATAACCATCCCTCCAGGGAGTGTACCTGCGCACCGGGCATGGTGCAGAGATACCTCAACCGCATCTCCGGGCCACTGCTCGACCGTATCGATATTCACATCGAGGTTGTGCCTGTTGATTATGAAAAGATGGCAGGGACAGCTCCCGCAGAGGCCTCCTCCGCTATCCGGGAGAGGATAGTAAGAGCCAGGGAGAGACAGTCGTTGCGCTTTGCCGGCAACGAGGGTATCTATTCCAATGCACAGATGACCTCTGCAATGATAAGACGTCACTGTCACCTTGATGATACCGGCAGCAGGCTCCTGAAAGCCGCCATGGAGATGCGCGGGCTGTCAGCCAGGGCTTATGACAGGATACTGAAGGTAGCAAAGACCATTGCCGATCTTGACAGCTCTGAAGAGATCCGTCCCGATCACCTCGCCGAAGCAATAAATTACCGTAACCTTGACCGTGACGGGTGGGCAGGTTGAAAAATAGTCCGGATGTATCTTAACAATTTTTTTGCTTTATTTGTGTTAGGAAAGGTATAAACACATTACGTCGGAAAGTATGGAGCTTATTAACAGATTAAGGCAAAGACTGTCAGATGAACACCTGATGTTTGCCTACCGGGGCGAGGTTACCGGTGATAATTCCGTAGGTCTTCTAACGCTCCTTGAGAAGGAGATGGAGTTTTCCGACTTCAGCCTCCTGGGCCGCAAGAGGCTTTTCATGTTTGTCCTTGAAAACCTGCAGAACATCACAAGGCATGGCGTATCGAAGAGCGAAGAGATCACCTCCCTGGTGGTATACAACAAGACTGCCGACGGATATACGGTCAGCACAGGTAATGCCTTGAGAAAGAATGAGGTGAAGAGCCTGAAAAGCAACCTGGAGAAAATAAACAGCCTGGAGCCCGACAAGATAAGGGAGGTATACAGGGCCATGCTGCAGGACTCCAACATAGGGAGCAAGGGCGGTGCCGGCCTGGGTCTCATGGAGATGGCCAGGAAGACCGGGAACAAGCTTGATTTTGATTTCCTCCCGATAAATGACAGATATTCGTATTTCATTCTCAGCAAGACTGTTGATGCCGGAGGCAAGGGGATAAGCGACCAGGCAGGCACTCAGGGCACCTTTGATACAAAGAGGGTTGCACAGCTTGAACGGATGATGAAATCGAACAATATAATCTTCATCTGGGCCGGGCCGCTGACACATGCCATCAGCAAAGAGCTCCTTAACTTCAGTGAGACCACTATGCGGGAGGCAGAGCTTGAACAAAACCTGCATAAACGTGTCTTCGCCACCCTTATCGAGCTGCTGCAGAACGTTGCCCAGCACAGCCCGGGTTTTGAGGCAGAGCAGCATTTCGGGATTCCTCTTGCCATGATAAGAAAGACCCCCGCCTCATTTATCATTACCTCAGGAAACCTTATCAGGAAGAGTGACATAGACCACCTCACCCAGAAGCTTGACATGGTTAACCGATATGATGAAGACGGGCTGAAGAAGCTGCTCAAGGTTGCTCTTATGGGTCAGGATATGTCGAATGTATCTACCGGTTACATGGGTCTGCTCGAGATGGCCCGCCGTTCGGGAGGCAGGCTGACATACAAGTTCGATGAGATCAACGGTGATTTCTCATATTACACCATCACCGTCAGGGTCAGGGCTAAGGGACTAAAGGCTCACTGACAAGGTTAAGATCACTGCCGTCATACACCGCGTAGCTTGTGCGGCAGCTGAACCAGTCACCAAGTATTATCATTCTCCTTCCATCCTCGTCGAATGTCAGGGGCAGGTGCCTGTGGCCATAGATGTAATAGCGGGCGTTGCATCCACCGGCAGCCATGGTGCGTGTATGACGGATGAGATCCTCCCTGTCTTCACCCAGGAAGGGAAGGGACACATGCTTTGCCAGCCGGCTGCTCCTGGACCAGGCATGACCGAAGGCCACACCATAGCGGGGGTGGATAGCGGAATAGAGGGCCCGGGCAGTCCTGCTGTGGAAGAACGAGAACAACAGCCTGGCGCCGGTGCTGGTGCTTCCTAGTCCTTCACCGTGAGCCAGGTAGAAGATCTCGCCGTCTATCTCGGTGATGAGGGGCTCGTAATGGATGGTGACACCACACTCATCCGTCAGGTAGCCTTTCATCCACATGTCATGGTTGCCTGTGAAGATGTGAACATCGATGCCCCTGTCCGAGAAGGAGGCAAGGGTACCAAGGAACCTGGTAAAGCCCTTCGGTACCACCTCCCTGTATTCCCACCAGAAATCGAAGATATCACCCAGGAGATAGATAGAGCGGGCGTCATGAGAGGCGCTGTCAAGCCACGATACCACCCTGCGTTCCCTCTCCCGCGGATCAGTGCCTGCCGCAAGACCAAGGTGGAAATCAGAGGCGAAGTATGTTTTCCGGCCGGGCAAGGGTTTATTGTTTGTTAAACAGCTGGTCCATCCTTATCTCCAGGTTACGTCCGGTAAGGTTGGTGTTGATGATGTTGCCCTCCGGATCATAGAGAAGGTTTGCAGGCAGTCTTGTGATATTCAGTCGTCTGGCATAAACCGGGTTCTCAGGATCAACCTCCCTGACGCTGATCCACGGTATCTCCTCAAACCGGATGATGTTCCTCCACCTCTCCTCATCCATATCGAGGCTTATCTGGTATATCTCCAGTCCTTTCCTGTGATAAGCATTGTATATCGATTTAAACAGGGGGAGCTCGTTCAGGCACTCCTGTGAGGTAGTGCTCCAGAAGGATACAAGGACGTATTTGCCCTTCATTGAAGCCACACTTATCATTTTACCCTGCGCATCCGGAAGCTCGGGCGTGGTGTTTGTGGAAGGAAGCTGTGACGCGAGGTTTGCCATGCGGTCGATATACATACGGTTGAGCTCGGTGGTCACATTCTCTTTCAGGGCCCGCACATGCCTCGAGACGGGGTATTTCACTGACAGGGAATCCGACACTATCTTAAGATATTGCAGGTCACGGGGCTGGTACAACACATATGTCGTCTCATCTATCCTCTGGTAGAGGGCCTGTATCGAAGCCATGGAGCCAATATTTTCCACGATGAACCTGATGTTGAACATGCGCTGTGCATCGACAACATCCACGAATGCTTTCTCAATCTCCGGACCCTGCACTGCCAGTTCTTCATCACTGAGTGAGTTGTATACTGTCCTTATGGAATCAAGCTTTGCCTTGGTCATTATCAGCTGCTGATCCAGCAGCTTAATGTCTTCGGAGCCCGGGGAGCCGGAGACACTGTAGTTCATTGCCCACGGCGATTTCTCAAAGTCGAGGTTAATGGTTTCGCCGGGCATCACAAGGAGGCCAACGAACTCACCACTGGCAAAACGGACCTGGAAAAACTCCGGGCCGGTGACTTCAGTTTTGAATTTGAAACGGCCACCTTTTATCTCTGCGGAGTCGGCCACATTGCTTCGGTCAACCTCCGAGCGGTCAAGATAGACCACCCCCTCCTGGGTTCCTTCAAAGGTCCCTTTGATGGTTACCCTGTTCTCATTGGCACAACCGGCAAGCAGTGCCGTCATTAAGAATATAAAAGTATATCTCTTCATTCCTGCTGTTGATTTCACCATAACAAAACTGCTTTTTTAAAGGTATCGTGAAACGTCCGTGTCATTATCAAACCAACAGTAGTGTTCATCCCCGTCAGGGTCACAGTGCCGGTTGATTTTTGGGAACATGAATGTTTCATATGCAAATAAACTAAAAATAGGGATAGCCTACTGTCCGCCCAGCAGTTCCTCAAGTTTTTTATTCAGATCGCCGCCTCTCACATTGACAGCTATTACTTTTCCTTCGCCGTCGACTAAGAAGTTTGCGGGTATCTCTGTCAGCCCGAATCTCTTCACCACCTCCGAATCGCGGTATTTAAGGTCGCTCACGTGAGTCCAGCGTCCCAGCCTGTCTTTTCTTATGGCTTCAGTCCAGTCTTCTTTCCTGAGATCAAGAGAGACCTGGAAGATATTAAAACCCCGGCTATGCCACTGGTCGTACATCTGTACAAGGTTCGGGTTCTCTTCGCGGCAGGGCGGGCACCATGCCGCCCAGAAGTCGACGAGCACCACCCTGCCTTTTGTTGCTGAAAGCCTTACAGTATCGCCGTTGACATCCGGCAGTGCTATGTCGGGCAGCATGTCTCCCGGAACCGGTCTTGTGCCCGTTTTGCCTGCTACTGTGACCGACCTCCTCAGGCCGGCGACAAAGGTATGAAGGTCGAGCACCAGGTCTGACTCAGGGTAGAGTGCATATAACGCCGAATCGACCCTGTAAAAAATCTCCGGGTCCTTTGCAGCATCAAAAAGCTGCAGCCCGGGCACAACCTGCTGGTTCAGCAGATATACCGACACCATTGATGATCTGTTATCATCAAGCAGTTTCAGGGCCTTATCCCTGAAGGCGCTGACGATCTCTGCGGCTCTTCTGTCAAGACTGTCCATCAGCAGGGGAAGACCCGGGCTGTCGATGCTGTCATTGTAGATATCCGTCAGCCTCTGTAGTTCATCGATGACCTCCCTGTGCTCTTTGCTGAAGCCTACCATTACGGCAGTCCCTTCCGAGCCTTTTACATATTCGGGGAGAGCCAGAGTGTTTTTAGCGGCTTTTACCTCTATTTTTTCCCCGGGAGAGACAAGCAGGGTCATGAAGTCATCATTGCCCAGGCTCAGCATATAGAATGCCGGCCACTCTGCCGGTGACCTGAAACTGAATCTGCCATCACGGTCAGGTATCATCGAATCCACCGGCTCAAGGATACCCGGCTTCACCTCCTGCAGAAGAAGGTACTCATCCGGCTTCACACCATCAATCCGGCCGCTGATTGTGAAAGAGTCATTGTGGCAACCGGTGAGACCGGCCAGGCAGGCAGTAAGGAGAAACATGAATACCCCCTTGTATAATGAAGGTTGTACAAGGTTCAATCTAACTGTCTTTATTGTTTTAAAATCTTTCATTCGTGTCGAACTTTTTAAACGCGCACTGGTTGTCTTTCAAGAATGCAAAGATATCTATTTTTCAGAGCCTTCAGAGGAGTAAGTGCACTCCTGGTTCTGATAAAATATCTGATTTTTTTGATTTTCTTTGCACTTGGATTTATTTGTTATTAAATTAATAGAGTTTATTCTCTGGCTTATTATTTAGCAGTTAAACAGAACTCCTTGAACTATGGGATACATTAAGTTTGATAAGGCTCAGGTGGTTAACCTGGAGTATTCGTTGAGTCGTGAGATTGTGCGTACCAACAGGGCCGGGAGTTACTCCTCCACGACCATAGTAGGATGCAATACCCGGAAGTATCACGGATTGCTTGTTTGTCCTGTTGATGCTCTTGGCGGGGAGAGGCATGTATTACTCTCAGCCCTTGATACCACGGTAGTGAGCAACGGCCAGAGCTTTAACACCGGAATACGCAAATACCACGGTGATTACTACAGTCCGAAGGGGCATAAATACATTGAAGACTTCGATATACAGGATATCCCAGGGATGACCTACAGGGTCGGTAATGTAATCATGAAGCAGGAGCGTCTCCTTGTACATTACGAGGAGCAGCTGCTGGTAAGATATACTATTCTGGATACGGACGAACCTGTGAAGCTTCAGTTGAGGCCTTTCCTGGCCTTCAGGAACATACACCAGCTTACGCATGCCAACATGTGGGCCAATACGCGTACCGAGCCGGTCTCCAACGGAGTAAGTATGCGCATGTATGACGGCTTCCCGATGCTTCACATGCAGCTCTCATGTAAAGCTGATTTTGTGCCTGTGCCGGACTGGTACCTGGGGGTTGAATACACTGAGGAGCAGAAACGCGGGTATGATTTCTCAGAAGACCTGTTTGTTCCCGGCTTCTTCGAGGTGACTGCCGGCAAGGGTGATGTGATAGTCTTTTCAGCCTCAACGAAGGAAGAGAGGCCTTCAGGATTCAAGTCGAAGTTTACAAAAACCGTTTCTGCCAAGACCCCGCGCAGCGACTTCGGTAACAGCCTGCGCAACGCAGCGCAGCAGTTCATAGAGAAGCGGGGCAACGATACGAACATTGTTGCCGGCTACCCATGGTTCGGTGCGTGGGGGCGTGACACGTTCATATCACTCCCGGGTCTTGCCCTTGCCCGGACATCGGAGGATCTCTTTGCCGCAGTGCTTGACACCCAGGTGCGGCGCATGAAGGGAGGCCTGTTCCCCAACATGGGAAACGACGATAACCCGGCCTTCAACAGCGTGGATGCACCGCTATGGTTCTTCCAGGCCGTTTACAAATACGGGCTGGAACCCGGAGAGACATGGAAGCGTTACGGCAGTGCGATGAAGGATGTCCTTAATGCTTACCGCAACGGGACCTCCTTCGGCATCCACATGAGGGAAAACGGCCTTATCTATGCTGATGCTCCCGGAAAGGCACTGACATGGATGGATGCAGTGGTGAACGGTGTGCCGGTGACCCCTCGTAACGGCTACGCTGTGGAGATAAATGCCCTGTGGTATAATGCCGTATGTTTCTCTCTTGACTGTGCAAGAGGGGCAAGAGACAGGTCGTTCGTGAAAGAGTGGGAGAAGCTGCCGGAGCTGATCGGCAGGTCTTTTATCGAGATGTTCTGGGACGAGGAGCATGGTTACCTGGCTGACTATGTGAATGATACCGAGAACAGGAACATGCATGTAAGACCTAACATGGTAATAGCCACCTCACTGCCCTACAGGATGATCAACCTCGACCAGATGAAGAGGATACTCGATATCGCCAACCGGATGCTGGTCACCCCGCGAGGCCTACGTACACTGTCGCCGTCGGAAGAGGGCTACTGCGGCATCTACTGCGGCAACCAGGAGATGAGAGACAGTGCATATCACCAGGGGACAGTCTGGCCATGGCTTCTGGGGCCGTTCTGCGAGGGATGGCTCAAGGTCTATGGCGAAGGCGGTATATCGCGCGTGAGGAAGCTGATAATGGGATTTGAGGAGACCCTCACGGAGGCAGGCATATCAACCATCTCCGAGATTTATGACGGTGATCCTCCACATTCACCCGGGGGAGCCATTTCACAGGCGTGGAGCGTGGGCGAGGTGTTCAGGATCTACACCCTTCTGAACGAGGAAAACAAAGAAAACAACAAATGATATGCGTGTCCTGATGTTTGGATGGGAGTTCCCTCCTCATATCGCGGGGGGACTGGGGACGGCCAGCTACGGCCTGACCCGCGGTCTTGCAGCCCAGCAGGATGTAGAGGTGATATTCGTCGTTCCTAAGGCCTACGGCGATGAAGACCAGAGCATCGTGAAGCTGATAGGGGCCAACACCATCCCTGTGGCCTTCAAAAAGGTCAGGTATAAATATTTTCTTAAACCGGTAGAAAAAATCGAGGTATTCTCCAAGCTTGTCCCTTATACCGATCCGGAGGACTTCTGGAAGATGACCCGTGGCGAGGTGGCTGATACCGACATACTTGTCAGGACCAATGACCAGGGTAAGGTGGATTTCACCGGCAGCTACGGGGCGACGCTGATGGATGAGATACACAAGTACTCTGTTGTAGCCCAGGTTATAGCTACGGAGCAGGAGTTTGATATTATTCATGCGCACGACTGGCTTGCCTACCCTGCAGGGATAGCAGCGAAGGCCGTATCCGGCAAACCCCTGGTGATACATGTTCATGCCACTGACTTTGACCGCAGCGGCGGTAACGTCAACCCTGTCGTCTATAACATGGAAAAGGAGGGGATGGATGCCGCCGACAGGATAATAACAGTGAGCAACCTGACACGCGAGATAGTGATAAACAAGTACGGTATAGACCCTGACAAGGTAGTGACCGTATACAATGCCGTTGAGCCCCTGCACCATTCGGAGCTTGACATCCCCGAGCGGGGTTATGATGACAAGATAGTTACCTTCCTGGGCCGCATAACAATGCAGAAAGGTCCAGAGTATTTCATCGAGGCTGCCAGGATGGTTCTTTCACGCATGCCTAACGTGAGATTTGTGATGGCAGGCTCCGGTGACATGATGGAACGCATGATGCGTCATGCCGCTGCCCTCAAAATCACCGACAGGTTCCACTTCACGGGTTTCCTCCGGGGAAATGATGTCTTTACCATGCTGAGGATGAGCGACGTATATGTTATGCCTTCAGTGTCGGAGCCGTTTGGTATATCACCCCTTGAGGCAATGCAATCGAACGTACCGGTGATCATAAGCAAACAAAGCGGTGTGGCTGAGCTGCTCACCCATGCTGTCAAGGTAGATTTCTGGGACATAGAGGCTATGGCTGATGCCATTTACGGTATTCTGACCTATCCGGCGCTGTCAAGGATGTTTATCATGAACGGCAAGGAAGAGGTTGACAAGCTGAAATGGGAGAAGGCCGCCAACCATGTGAAGAAGATTTATTCCGGTATTTTGAATCAGACAAGTTAAAAGATATGAGCACATCACAAAAAAAGGCTATCTGCCTTTATTTTCAGGTTCATCAACCTTTCCGGCTAAGACGCTACCGGTTTTTCGAGATGGGCCATGAACACTATTATTATGACGATTTCATGAATGAGTCGATCCTGCGTAAGATAGCCTATAACTGCTATCTGCCGGCTAACAGGATCATCCTTGATCTCATCAACAAACACAAGGGCAGGTTCAAAGTCACATTCTCACTGACAGGCATAGTCATAGACCAGTTCAGGCTTTATGCTCCGGAGGTGCTTGACTCATTCAGGGAGCTGGCGGAGACTGGTCATGTCGAGTTTCTTGCCGAGACCAACTCGCACTCACTGGCCTCGCTGATGAGCAGGGAGAGATATGAGATGCAGGTAAAGGTGCACAGGGAGAAGATGATCGAACACATCGGGTACACTCCTACCTCGATACGAAATACCGAACTTATCTACTCCGACGAGATCGGAAGCTGGATGGCCGATATGGGTTACAAGGCAGTGGTCACGGAAGGGGCAAAGCATATCCTCGGCTGGAAATCGCCCAACTACCTATACTGCAATGCTATCAACCCCAGGCTCAAGGTGCTCTTACGCAACTACACCCTCAGCGACGACATTGCATTCCGGTTCTCTAACAGAAACTGGTCAAGCTTTCCTCTTACGGCCGAGAAATATGCCTCGTGGATCAAAGGGCTTGCCTCCACATCCGAAATAGTGAATATCTTCATGGATTATGAGACCTTCGGTGAGCATCAGCATAAAGATTCAGGCATTTTTGATTTCCTGAAGAATCTGCCCGATGCCATTATCAGGAAGACACCGTTCACCTTCATGACCGTGTCAGAGGTGGCCGATAATTACCAGCCTGTGTCATTGCTGCATGTTCCTTCGCCTATCTCGTGGGCTGACGAGGAGAGGGACCTGACAGCATGGATGGGTAATGAGCTCCAGACTGCTGCAGTGACAAAGCTTTACAGCATGGCTGACAGGGTAGGTAAATGTAATACTGAGGATCTGATACGTGACTGGGTTTACCTTCAGTCGAGCGACCATTTCTATTACATGTCGACAAAATTCTTTTCTGACGGTGCCGTGCATGCCTATTTTAACCCTTACGAGAACCCCTACCAGGCCTTCATGAACTACATGAACGTCCTCAGTGATTTCGAGATAAGGCTAAAAGCGGTGTGCCCTGTCGATGATCATGACGAGGAGGTTAACCGCCTCTCGGCATCAATAAGCAACAAAGACCTTCTTATCAGGGAGCTGCAGGGAAAAATCGCCCAGCTCGAAAAGAAAGCCGGGGCATCAGTTCGCAGGAAGCCGGTGACAAAGAAGGAAGGACAGGCCGGTACAGCCGCAAAAAAGACCGTACCCGCAAAGGCAGTGACAAAGAAAGTCGCCATGAAGGATACGGCACCGGTAAAATCTCTCACGAAAGAGAGCGCCCGCGGAAAAGCCGCAGCAACAAAGACCATTTCTAAAAAGAGCTCCTCCGGCACAACTGCAGGGAGGAAAAAAGCCGGCAGCAAGTAATTGTTTCGGTTCAGGGCAATATTTAACAAACAGACGCCAAGGCGTATTAATTGAATTTTAACCATATGGAGAAGAGAGCAGATTTTTTATTCGAGACAAGTTGGGAAGTATGTAATAAGGTAGGTGGTATATATACGGTTATTTCAACCAAGGCGCTGAATGTGGTAAATGAGTTTGGCGATAACTATGTTCTTATCGGGCCCGATGTATGGCGTGATGACAAGTCCAATCCGGAGTTCACCCCCGATGACACCATGTTTATGCCGTGGAAGGCTGTCGCTGCACAGGAAGGGATGATAGTTAAGACCGGGCGCTGGAACATAAAGGGCAACCCCCGCGTGATGCTTGTTGACTTCACTCCCTATTTCGGTCAGCAGAACGAGATATTCGCCAGTTTCTGGGAGACATATAAACTTGACAGCATATCAGGACAGTGGGATTATATTGAGCCGGCTTTGTTCGGTTATGCTGCTGCCCGGATCATAGAAAGCTTTACCAATTTCTACCGTGAACACACCAGGGTCATTGCCCAGTTTCATGAGTGGATGACCGGCATGGGGGTTCTTTACCTTGAAAAACAGGCTCCATGGATCACCACTGCCTTTACCACGCATGCGACGGTCCTGGGGCGCAGTATAGCAGGAAACAACAGGCATCTCTACAGCCGCCTGAAGGATTTCAACGCGGTGCAGATGGCTCATGAGTTCAATGTGACCTCAAAACAGTCGCTTGAGAAGATAAGTGCTGCAGAGGCAGATGTGTTCACCACTGTCAGCGAGATCACCGGTCGCGAATGCGAGGCTTTCCTGGGCAAGAAACCGGATGTGATTACCCCGAACGGGTTTGAGGACTCATTTGTGCCCGACCCTGACAACTTCGCAGCGGTGCGGCAGGCTGCCAGGGACAAACTGCTGTCCGTCGCCGGTGCCCTGCTCGGTTATGCACTGCCCGCCGATACCCTCCTGGTATCGACAAGCGGGCGCTATGAATACAGGAACAAGGGCATAGATCTTTTCCTCTCCTCACTCGGCAATATCAACAGAAGAGATGACAATGAGAAGCAATGTGTGGCTTTCATCCTCGTACCGGCCTATCACAAAGGACCACGGCAGGATCTTACAGCCGCGATAAACAATGGCACCTTTGTTACTGACGGTGACAGATTCCTGACACACGGACTGCATTATGTCAATGATGACCCCGTGATGAAACAGCTGGTAAGCGAGGGGATAAGTAACAAGGCCGGGGAGAAGGTAAAGGTGATCTTTGTGCCTTCATACCTGAATGGTAATGACGGGGTCTTCAACATGTCTTATTATGATCTGCTCATCGGTTTTGACCTTACATTGTACCCGTCATACTATGAACCGTGGGGATACACACCGCTGGAGAGCCTCATGTTCAGGGTGCCTACAGTTACCACCAACCTGGCAGGGTTCGGCATGTGGGTAGACACCTATTTCAAGGATCCAGGTGATGGTTGCGCGGTACTGAACCGTACTGATGATAATGAGAAGGAGGTTATAGCAGGGATGGAGGAGTTCATCCGCCGGTTCATGCAGATGAGCCCCGGAGAAGCCTCGGCTGCAAGGGAGAAAGCGTGGGAGATATCGAGGATTGCCAATTGGAACACTCTATTCCGGTATTATACCGACGCATACCAGTTTGCTCTTGAAAGCAGCGAGGAGAGAACCGGGCAGCCAAGAGAATACGCACGTATCCTTGAGACGACGGAGGTGCAGATGAGAAAGCCCTTCCAGGCACCGGTCTGGAAGGATATCTATGTGCAGTCGGAACTGCCTGAACGCATCAGTTACCTGAAAGAGCTCTCATCCAACCTGTGGTGGTCATGGAACAGCGATGCCGAGTTCCTCTTCCGCCGCATGGACCCGACACTGTGGGAGGAGGTAGGA
>QKGI01000097.1 GCA_003250475.1 Bacteroidota bacterium
GAACCGGGGACTTGATGATGAATAAGCTGAAATATTTCCTGAGCATAGCCCTGATCCTTCATTATTTTGTTGCTATTGAAGCTCAGTCCCTGGTGGAGAGACCTGAACCGCCTCGCCTGGTAAACGATTTTGCCGGTATCCTTTCATCTGGCGAGAAACAATCGCTTGAAAACAAACTTGTTGCATTCAACGATTCAACTTCAAACCAGATAGCTGTTGTCATTGTCAGCGATCTCCAGGGGTATGACAGGTCGGAGTTTGCATATAAAGTGGCACATGAATGGGGTGTGGGGCAGAGTGAATTCAACAACGGTCTGCTGGTGCTTGTTAAACCGAAGACAGCAGAGTCCGGTGGCCAGGTTTTCATTGCCACAGGATATGGGCTTGAGGGTGCCATACCCGACATAGCCTGTGCCGATATTATAGACAGGGAGATGATCCCCAGGTTCCGTGAGAACGATTATTACGGCGGCCTTGATGCAGGTACGGATGTACTTATGGCCCTGGCCGCCGGAGAGTACAGTTACAATGACTATGCCAAAAGACAATCATCCGGAGCTCTGCCCGGGGGGATAATTTTCATTATGATTGTGATCTTCATTGTCATAATATCTGCCGGCAACTCCAATAACAGGCATATTAAAAAGAACGGCTCTTCCAACCTGCCTCTGTGGCTGCTTTTAAGCATGATGGGCGGCGGCCGTTCTCACAGTGGCAGCTGGGGAGGTTTTTCCGGCGGAGGAGGCTTCTCCGGAGGAGGTGGTGGCGGCTTCGGCGGCTTCGGCGGAGGAGGCTTCGGTGGCGGCGGGGCAGGAGGGAGCTGGTAGAGGTGTCTGAAGTCTGAAGGTCTGGGGTCTGAAGGTCTGTCGCCCCGCGGAGCGGGGCTCCGTCATGCAGTCTTGCGGTCTTGCAGTCGTGCGGTCATGCAGTCATGCAGTCATGCAGGAGGGCAGCGGAGACCTGTGACATAGCATCAGGACAGTCCTGTGATATTTATATTTGACAATAGATACTTAATTCTTCTTCTGATAATTATGTTGTTACCTGCCCGAGGTATAATTTCTCCATTTATCAAGCACAGCCTCCATGTCAGGTGGAAGAGGAGACTCAAAGGAGAGTCTTTTGCCTGTTACCGGATGGTCAAAAGCGAGTGTCTGTGCATGGAGGGCCTGCCGTGGAAGAAGGCTGAAGCAGTTGTGTATGAACTGCTGATACTTTGAGAAAGTAGTGCCCTTGAGGATACGATGTCCGCCGTATTCCTCGTCGTTGAAGAGCGGGTGTCCTTTCCATGCCATATGCACCCTTATCTGGTGTGTGCGTCCGGTCTCCAGCCTGCACTCAATGAGTGAAACATAACTGAACCGTTCTATGATTTTATAATGTGTGACAGCATGCTTGCCCTGGCTGCCGTCAGGGAAGACCTGCATGATCTTCCTGTCACGTATGTTGCGCCCGACATGCCCGGTGATGGTCCCCTCATCCGGTTCAGGGGTGCCCCAGACCAGCGCCAGGTAACGGCGTCCGGTGGTCCGGTTGAAGAACTGCCTTGCCAGCCTGTTATGGGCATATTCGTTCTTTGCAACAACGAGGAGTCCCGAGGTGTTCTTATCTATACGGTGCACCAGCCCCGGCCTCAGCTCCCCTGTCTGGAACAGCGGGATGTCCCTGAAGTGAAACATCAGTGCATTCATCAGGGTGCCAGAGTAGTTACCATAGGCAGGATGAACAACCATACCCGCCGCCTTGTCAACAACAATAAGATCGTCGTCCTCGTAAACCACTGTAAGCGGCAGATCCTGGGGGATAAGCTCTATCTCACGGGGAGGATTGGGAAGGAGGATCTGGATGACATCCAGCGGCTTGACACGATAGTTGGGTTTCACCGGGGTCTCATTGACAAGTATATTTCCGGCCTGGGCTGCTGCCTGTACCCGGGTACGCGATACATTCTCAATGCGTGCAGCCAGGTACTTGTCAATACGAAGCATCGACTGCCCCGGGTCTACCACGTAACGGTAATGCTCGTACAGCTCCTGCTCCTGGCTCCCCGACAGTTCCTCGTCAGTCATTATCAGATATTATTTCACTATTATCACCCGTAGCAATGACAACGGCTTTCCTTCCCTTGTCTTTATAAGAAGCATGTAGCTTCCTGCTGCGAGTCCTCCGAGACCCGGGTGGTCGGTTCGTTCGAGCGACAGGACCCGGGCCCCCGTGGATGAGATCACGTCGATGATAAAGTCTTCCGGCGCCCTTTCAGACGGCAGCAGCGTCACCTCTCCCCGCGAAGGATTGGGGTATAAGCGGAAGAGATCATTGATAAGTGTACCTGTTTCAGAGGAGGAAGGAGAGCCCGTTCCCTTCATCACCGGTCTCATCATAATTGTACCTTCTATCTGGCTTGGCTGCCAGGTGCCGCTTAACAGATAATACTGTCTGCCAGCCGGTGGAGTGTTAAGATCGAGACCTGCATTGAGAAATGTCTCCGACTCCTGTCTCCAGCCTATCCAGAAGTATTCGCTGACACTTACAGGTTCATCAAAGAGGTAGGTCATAAAACCGTTGACCCCGCTGCCCGGGACGGCCACTGGTCCTTCTCCTGACCCGAGAAGAACCCCGGGCTGACCGTTATCATCAGCCCATACCATTATCTCAAAGGCCCTCTGGTTTGCATTATTATATGCATCATTAAAGCAAATGCTTATCCCTGTTACCGAATCCGGGATAAATGATCTGAAACGCAGGGCTGCCATCGCATTGCGTGAGCCCTGGCCGTTGATGCCATATCCTGCTTCAGCAGTGCCGTCATCAATGGCAAAATAGTCGGAGAAGCGCTGCAGGCATCGAATGGTGTCATTCTGTTTCGGATCAAAATCATCGGTGATCAATGACACTGTCACCCTGAAGAGAGCGGAGTCGGTTGAGGCAGTATTGTATGTGTAGAGTAGCGGAGCGTCATACAGGACGTCAGAGAGCGGATCGACGTTAGTCGCCCCTGCATCAAAGTCGCGCACAACAGCTCCGGTATGTAAATCCGTTATTGTTATATGCCGGGTGACATTACGCACAATAGTGTCATTATTACGGTAGTTCACCGACGCCGTAGGGCTCATTGCCGACAGGTATGCCTGCCTGAAGTGACGCCATGGCATGGCTTCGAACTCCTTCAGCAGCGACCGTTGTGGCAGGGTCATGGCAACGTCATGGATGACGGTGTCGGTCGCCGACCGCCCCATGTCGAGAAGGACATGATCAATATTCCACTGGTCAGCATTACCGGCACGTGACGGTTCAGTCAGGACCCCTGACAGGGAGGCATAGCCGGTGAACATAAACCTGAATCCATTTGCCAGGAACCGGGTGTCGGTTATAGGAATCATTACTCTCCGGAATCCGTCTGTCGGTATGCTCTCGTTCCTCCATATGCTGTACCATTTTTCTTCTGCAGGAGCCCAGAAACTAAGGGTGAGGCTGTCATCCTCCTCCGGCATGTCAGCCACTCCACCTGCTTCATAGAGAAAGCTGAGCCAGATGCCGTCTGTGGGCAGGTATTCAAGGTCAATCTCCCGTGAGGTGAGGTGGTCAGCTTCAAACACTGCCTGCGAGGCATCCTCGTAAAGGGCTCCGTTCTCATCGAGGCAGTCGAATGTGGCTATTCCCTGTGATGGCTGGCGGACCGAATAGGTATTGTTGACAAAGACCTGGTTATCACTCCACAGATGGGCAGAAGGGTAAAGGCTGTCGGCGGAAAAATCGTCTGCAAAGGGCAGGGCGACAGGTATTTCGGCAGCGGCACCTTTCGTAAGGGTTACCTTTCCGGCATCGTGCAACTGCCTGTTCGACAGAAGACCGCTGACAACCTCCTGTGCAGAAGCATCAAGAACTGCGAGAGTGGCAATGAGGAGGTATGTCAGCTTGTTCAGTTTCATTTGAAGAATGACAAATCGTGCTCTGCTGTTGTTCCGCCACCTGTACCATAGGTATCACTATCTACAGATGTCGTGTCAGACGGGAGTTTCAGCGAGTCTGTTGTAAGCCAGATATAGACTGCAGACCCCAGCTGGACAGAAGCGTCAATATGATACTCAGGGCTTTGCTTATAAACGAATGCATTCAGTGAGTCATCGGAGGTCTTCACAGAAGAGTCGAAAACATACACACCCAGGTTAAGTGAGGACCCGAGTATCTCCGTCCTGGCCTGGTCAAGGGTGCAGCCTGTGAGCCTGGGCAACGGGGTGCGCTGACTGCTCAGGCCCCTTCCCAGCACCAGGTCAACGATCATGCCTTTCTGCACCGAGTCACCGGGCGATACCTCACGTCCATGTATTAACTGTCTGAGCACAAAGTCAACAGTCAGGTCGGGTACGTAATTCAGCTGGCCCACCTCGAGCCCGGAGGTTTCGATGACAGATAATGCCTGGCGTCGTGGCAGTCCCACCAGGTCTGGTACAGCCACCATTTCAGGGTTAAAGGCATTGATGGTGGCAATTATTGTACGTCCCTTCTTAATACGATGACCCGGGAGAGGTGTCTGCTCTGCAATACAACCGCGGGGCACAAAGGTGGTGTATACCGAATCGATGATCTTCAGCCTGACATGATTTTTATCCGTCACATGCTTTGCCTCGGCGATGGTCAGTCCCCTTACTTCAGGAGTGGATCTCGACTGTCCGTGACGGGTATAAATATTCAGCCAGATGATAAGAATGAGGATAATGGCAACGCCGATGACCACTGCCAGCCCCATCTGTTTCCAGAAGATCCGGCTTTTGAAAAATTCTTTGACGCTCATCGTGGGATGAAGTATTAAATTAGTAACGCAGGGTCAAAGATAAAATTATATTGCGAGAGTACCTGCGGTATTACCACTCCCTGATCTTACGGTAGTTTGTATCGCGTTCCACAGGTTTGAATCCGGCAGATCGTATCATGGCTACGAGTTCGGTAGTGGAGAGGGTGGGATTGATATCCTCTGCCCCGGCCATCGAGTAGATCCTTGTTGTGTCATCAATGGTTCCGTCGAGGTCATCCGCACCGAAGGCGAGACTCATCATTGCAGCATTCTTTCCTATGGCAGGCCAGTATGCCTTTATATGGCTGAAGTTATCGAGAAAGATACGTGAAAGAGCATAGTTACGCATATCTTCGGTCACGGGAACTTCCCCCAGGTCGTACATCCGGTTGTTTTCACGCCTGAACTTCAGTGGTATAAAGGCGTTGAATCCTCCCGTACGATCCTGCAGTTCCCTGAGCCTGAGGAGGTGGTCAATCCTCTGTTCCGGGCTCTCGGCATGACCGTAAAGGATGGTGGCGTTGGATGAGATACCAAGGTTATGTGCCGCCTCATGGATGGCAAGGTAGGTCTCTGCATCGGCTTTCTCCCTGCATATCTTGCGGCGCAGTGAAGCATCGAAGATCTCTGCCCCGCCGCCGGGAATGGAGTCGAGACCATAATCGCGCAGCAGTTTCAGCCCTTCAGGATATGTCATACCGGCTTTGCGGATCATATAGTCGAGTTCAACAGCTGAGAAAGCCTTGATGCTTATGTCAGGTCTCAGTCTTCTGATTGATGCAATGATCTTTCCGTAATAGTGGATGTCACGGGAGGGATGAACCCCGCCGGTGATATGCACCTCTGTCACAGGCAGGCCGTCAAAACGCCTGACAATGTCAAGTATGTCGTTCTCAGACAATTCCCAGCTGTCAGGGTCGTCTTCAGACTTGTGATACGAACAGAACCTGCAGTTATAGATACATACGTTTGTAGGTTCAATATGGAAGTTACGGTTGAAAAAGACATCGTCGCCGCTCTTTGCCCTCTTTGCTGCCGTTGCCAGCACGGCCATCAAAGCAAGATCAGCCTTCCTGTAAAGAGTCAATGCCTCTTCAGGGGTCAGCCTTTTCCCTTCAATAACCGCCGCGGCGATCTCACCGGTCTCAGTATCCGTATTATTAAGGATCAGCTCTTTCATTTCAAAAAGTATTGGCAAATTTACTATCAGTATGACACAGTATAAATAAAAAACCGTCTTAATTGTTCATTAAGACGGCTCTTTTTTATTGTCTGTCAGCCAATCAGTCCTTGTGTCCTGTTTCATCAGAAACGGTCAGTTTCTTCCTGCCTTTAGCCCTGCGGGCAGCGAGAACGCGTCTGCCATTGGGAGTAGACATTCTCTCCCTGAAACCGTGTGTATTGGTTCTCTTCTTTCTTGATGGCTGAAATGTCCTTTTCATCTGTACCTATAATTTCGTTGTTAACTTTTCAATTTTTAAGACTGCAAAGGTAGTCAATTTTTTACATAAAGAAGGATATCATTCAATTTTTTTGTCTTACGCGGGCATATAAAGGATTTTTTTTGTCCCGAAGTAAGGCTCGTCAAACCAGCGGCTTACCGGTATTACCTCCGCAGAACCCCTGAAAGGAGCTATCTCTCTCTCAAGATCACCACCCTTGAGCAGTATCCAGCCGTTTCTCACATCGTTGAATGACCGGGGCGATGCCAGGTGCCTTGTCAGTCTGATGAACTGTTCCGTTTCTGTCACTGCTCTCCCGATAATAAAGTCATATTGCCCTTTCATCTCTTCTGCTCTCCCCACAAGCGGCTTAACATTCATGATGCCGGCTCCTGAGGCTATCTCGCTGACCACCCGTATTTTTTTTGTGATGGAATCGATCAGTGTAAATGTTACCTCAGGAAAAAGTATCGCCAGGGGTAAGCCGGGCAGGCCGCCACCTGTTCCGATATCTATCACCTCTGTTCCGTTCCTGAAGGTTACAAAGCGTCCGATGGCGAGGGAGTGCAGAAGATGGTTGATCTCAAAGTTCCCGATGTCCTTTCTGGAGATTACATTTATCCTCTCATTCCATTCTGCATAAAGAGATGGTAACACTGAGAACTGCCGGCGCTGTTCATCGGTGAGCGACGGGAAATATTTATCTGTGATTGAGTTCAAATGCCGCTTGTTTTGCTACGGACCATGTTTAGTATAAGAACCTTTGCCCTGAAGAGTCTTGCCTTGACAGTCCCGATGGGAAGACTGAGTTCACTGGCTATCTCCTCGTATGAATAGTCTTCGAAGTAGCGGAGTTCTATCAGACGGCGGTAGCGTGGCTTGAGGGTCTTTACGATACGGTTCAGTGAGGCTGCCGTCTCCCTGTTTATCATGAGTTCATCAGGAGCTATCATATCGGAGGCTACAGTGGCTTCCACCTCGTCCTCTTCTCCTTCGTCATGGTCAAACGGCCTGGGGCTCTGGCTCTTGCGCCTCATAAAGTCGATGCAGTTGTTGGTGGCGATACGGAAGAGCCAGGTGCTGAAGGCATGTGACGGCACATACTTGGCAAGGTTCTGAAATGCTTTGCCGAAGGCTTCGATAGTCAGGTCTTCCGCGTCAGAGGGGTTGCTGATCATCCTGAGCATGACATAGTATACAGAATCGCGATACCTGTTGAGCAGCTCGGTGTACGCCCTGCTGTCGCCGTTAAGTGCACGGTCAATGACCTTGAGGTCATGCTGCGCTTTGTCCGATAGGCCGCTTTCTACTTCCATGTTAATCTGCCTTTACCTTTCCCGTGTGAAGTCAGGTAAAGGAATAGAGTTAAGAATGGCGCCAAGATATCAAAAAAGAGCGAGATAAACCAAAGACGCGGCTCGTTGAATGTCCCGGCTGCCTTTTTCAGGATGATTGCCCTCATTATAAGCCTTGTGGCTGCAAGGAACGCCACAACGGGCCAGGATGCAAGCATTGCTATCATGGCGGCGAGCAGTCCGTAATAGGCTACGCGTGAGAAAGGTTCAAGGAAGAGCCTGATCTTGTCTCTCCTCCTGTAATAGACAGCAGTGGAGAGATGCCTTCTCTTCTGTTTTACCCATGCTCCCAGGCTTTTCTGAGCTATGGAGAGGGTGAAGGAATCATGCGACAGCATGAGGCTGCAGTTATCCCCTGTAGCATTACGGTTGACAAACAGGTCGTCATCACCTGACATTATGTGGTTATGAGGACCGAAACCCCCTTTTTCGAAAAAGAAACTCTTTCTGTATGCCAGGTTTCGTCCCACACCCATATAGGGTGCTCCTGCCATGGCCATGCCAAAATATTGCATCCCGGTAAACATTGTCTCATAACGGATGTAGCTGTTCAGCAACCCCTGTTCAGGCATATAGCCGCCATAGCCGATTATAATATCTGTCTTGTCATTTCCGGCAGTGGCAACCTCGCGCAGCCAGTTAACGGAGGCAGGACGGCAGTCGGCATCGGTGAAAACGAGAAGCTCATTCCTGGCAGCCTTGATACCTACCAGCATAGCCAGCTTCTTTGTGTGGGTAAACCCCGGGTTCTGCTGTATCATTGACACCCTGAGATGCTTGTAGCGCTTCATCATGATACCCAGCACATCGTCGGTATTATCTTCCGAACAATCATTGACAACTACTACCTCATATGACGGGTAATCCTGTTCAAGTACCGCCGGGAGAAACCTGGCAAGGTTCTCTCCCTCATTACGGGCACAGATGACCACAGAAAGAGGCGGCAGCTCGTCAGGGGCCACAGCACCGGCAGCTTTTGCAGACCCGGGCCGGCGATAATACCGGAGCCAGTACCAGGTCTGTATCAGAAACATCAGACAGAAGAGGACCAGTAATATGAGATGTGCAGTATCGGTTGAAAGGATCATATAATGTCGCTTTGTAGGCAGCAATATTATAAAGAATTGAATAATGCGGGCAAGAATTTTTTCAACAATCAGGCTCCCTTTTTCTCAAATTGATAACTGCCTGTTCAAAATGAGGTCCAGAAAGCTTACTTTTGTGACCACCAGTCAGACGATGATGTTCAGCATTGAGAAGAGAGACTTAACCACATCAGCCAGGGCGGGGGTGCTTCGTACGGCGCACGGTTCAGTTCCCACGCCTGTCTTCATGCCTGTCGGTACGGCTGCTACGGTAAAGGGTGTGCTGCACCGCGACCTGAAGAGTGAGATTGATGCACCTGTGATACTGGCCAATACCTATCATTTATATCTTCGTCCAGGTACCGATATCATCAGCAGGGCAGGCGGCATTCACCGTTTTATGTCGTGGGACAGGCCTGTTCTGACTGACAGCGGAGGGTACCAGGTTTTCTCGCTGGCTGCAAACAGGAAACTGACAGAGGAGGGTGCAATCTTCAGGTCGCACATTGACGGATCAAAGCATCTGTTCACCCCGGAGAAGGTAATTGACATCCAGAGGGCTATCGGCTCTGACATAATGATGGCGTTCGACGAGTGCGCCCCATGGCCATGTGACCATAATTATGCCCTTAAATCGATGGAACTGACTCACCGCTGGCTGGACAGGTGCGTGGAACAGGTCAGGAACACAGAACCACTTTACGGGGCCGACCAGATGATGTTCCCCATAGTACAGGGAGCAACATACAGCGATCTGCGCCGCATCTCGGCAGAAAAATGCGCATCAAGCGGGATGCCGGGTAATGCCATAGGCGGACTCTCCGTGGGAGAACCTGCTGAGGTGATGTACGAGATGATAGAAGTGGTTAATGAAATCCTGCCTGAGGACAAACCACGATACCTGATGGGAGTGGGGACCCCTGCTAACATCCTCGAGGGTATATCACGCGGGATTGATATGTTCGACTGCGTCATGCCTACCCGCAATGGCAGGAATGGGATGCTCTTTACACGCGACGGAATAGTAAACATAAGGAATCAACGCTGGGCGCAGGACTTCTCGCCGGTGGATATAACCTCGGACTCGGAGATAAGTCGAACATACTCAAAGGCATATCTTCGTCATCTGGTGATATCGGGAGAGATGCTGGGAGCCCAGATAGCTACAATACACAATCTCTCATTTTACCTCTCATTAGTCAGGGAGGCAAGGGAGAGGATACTTGACGGTACATTCGGAACATGGAAGGAAGAGACAATCCAAAGAATTTCAGAGAGAGCCTGAGAAGACTTGCACCGCATATCCTGGACTGGTACATCATCAGACAGTTTCTCGGGACATTCCTCTTCTCACTGGTGCTTATCCTGGGCATTGCAGTGATCTTCGACTTCTCCGAGAAGATTGACGACTTCATCCAGAAACAGGCACCACTGAAGGCTATCATTTTCGACTACTACCTGAACTTCATACCCTATTTCGCCACCCTGTTCGCACCGATGTTCGTCTTTATCTCTGTTATCTTCTTTACATCGAGGCTGGCAGTCAATACGGAGATAATAGCCATACTCAACAGCGGGATGAGCTTCAGGAGGCTGCTGGTGCCCTATCTGATCTCCGCTGCTTTTATCGCCCTCTGTACCTTCATGCTGCAGAACTATGTCCTTCCACATTCAAACATTGCAAGGCTCGACTTTGAGGAGAAGTACTACCGGAGCTCTGATTTCCGCAGGGTCAATGTTCCTTCCATACACCGCCAGGTCAATCCCAATGTGTACATATACATGGAGCAGTACAACAAGATCTCCCAGAGCGGCCGCAACTTCAGCATGGAACATTTCGATGAACAGGGAAGACTGGTCTCAAAGATGACAGCCAGTATGATAAGATGGGACAGCACCACAAATAAGTGGGGAGCATGGTGGTATTATATCAGGGACACCGACAGTCTGGGCGAAAGGATAACCTCAGGGAGGCGGATAGATACTGTACTTAATGTGGGGCCGGACGATTTCACCAGATCGCCGGAATTTGTCTATACCATGACCCACGGCGAACTGCTGGATTATATCCATGTCCTTAAATCACAGGGATCAGACGAGGTCAAACTCTATCTCAATGAGAAACACAGGCGGTATGCCTCACCTTTCGCTTTCTTCATCCTGACTCTAATCGGTGTCTCACTCTCTTCAAGAAAGATCAAGGGAGGGATAGGCATGCAGATAGGCCTCGGATTGGTACTGACATTCTCATACATCCTGTTTATGCAGTTCTCCTCGCAATTCTCGCTGAAAGGTGACCTGAACCCTGCCCTGGCAATGTGGATCCCCAATATCATCTATACGTTCATTGCCGCGGGCGTTTATTATACCGCTCCGAAATAACACATTTTACTCATTTCTGTGCATAAATGAAATTTGTATATTGCCGTCCTTTTTATTACTAAGCATTATTGATTAAAAGAGTCTTGATTATGGCACTTGAGAAAAAGATACGGGAACTTAAGGAGAAGCGTGAAAAGATGCTTCTTGGCGGCGGTGAGGAAGCCGTCGGAAAGCAAAAAGCCATGGGTAAAAATACTGCCCGTGAACGAATTATGGCTATCCTTGATACCGGCACATTCAATGAATATGATATGTTCGTTGAGCATGACGCCCGCGATTTCGGGATGGATAAGAAGCATCTGCCAAGCGATGGTGTTGTGATAGGCACAGGATCCGTCCACGGTAACCCGGTCGCGATCTTTGCGCAGGATTTTACTGTTGCCGGCGGTTCCCTGGGGTTGATGCACTCGCGTAAGATAACCAAGATCATGGACCATGCCCTTAAGATGAGGATACCTCTTATAGGGATCAATGACTCCGGCGGGGCAAGAATCCAGGAAGGTGTCAACTCACTGGCAGGGTATGGGGAGATATTCTTCAGGAACACAATCTCAAGCGGGGTGATACCTCAGATATCGGTGATACTCGGACCGTGTGCGGGAGGTGCTGTGTATTCGCCGGCACTGACAGACTTTGTCTTCGTTGTTGAGAATATCTCAAAGATGTTTATCACCGGGCCGGAGGTAATAAAGACAGTCCTGGGTGAGGAGATATCGATGGAGGCCCTTGGAGGTGCCAGGGTGCATTGTGAGACTTCCGGCAACGCGCATTTCTTCTCTATGTCAGAGGAGGAATGTTTCAGCCAGATCAAGAGGCTGATCTCATTGATCCCGAGGAACAATGAGGTTAAAGCACAGCCTGCAGAGACAATGCCGCCTGACAGCAGTTACGATATCGAACAGATTGTGCCCGGAGACCCGACCTTACCCTATGATGTGAGGGATGTCATCAGGGCTGTAGCCGACAGCTCCGACTTCTTTGAGATACAGGAGATGTATGCCCGCAATATGGTTATCGGCCTGGGACGTATCGGGGGCAGGACAGTGGGTTTTGTAGCCAACCAGCCTCTTGAGATGGCCGGTGTCCTTGATGTCGATTCTTCAGACAAGGCGGCCAGGTTCATACGTTACTGCGATGCCTTTAATATACCGCTCGTCACCTTTGTGGACCTGCCGGGATACCTGCCGGGGGTGGATCAGGAGCATGCCGGTGTCATTCGCCACGGTGCCAAGGTGCTTTATGCTTACAGTGAGGCCACGGTGCCCAAGCTGACAGTCATACTCCGCAAGGCTTACGGAGGAGGATATATTGCGATGAGTTCGCGTCACCTGCGTGCCGACTTTGTTTTTGCATGGCCTGCCGCAGAGATAGCCGTAATGGGACCTGAAGGCGCGGCAAACATCATCTTCCGTAAGGAGATAACATCTGCCTCCAGCCCGGAAGAGATGCGTAAACAGAAGGTGGAGGAGTACAGGGAGAAATTCGCCAATCCTTATGTGGCTGCATCAAGGGGCTACGTCGACGCGGTAATTGAGCCTTCAGAGACGCGCAGACTGCTGCTCCATGCACTGGAGGTGTCAGAGAACAAGGTTGTACAGATGCCCTGGAAGAAGCATGGTATACCACCGTTCTGATTGATGTAGCAAAAGAATATCTATGGAAAAGAGAACAACAGAGAAGCTTGTCATTGACAATACAGAGTATACCACGGGACTGAGCCGCCGTTATAAGGAACGCAAGCCTTATGAAGCTCCTGTTCCCGGCAGGCTGTACAGCTTTATTCCCGGGACAGTGATTGAGGTCCTGGTCAGCGTGGGAGACAGCGTCAGACAGGGTGATGATATGGTTATCCTTGACGCCATGAAGATGAAGAACAGACTCAAGAGCCATGTTGAAGGGACGGTAGTGGCGGTCAATGTCAAGCCTGGCGACAGGGTAACAAAAGGGATGGTTCTTGCTGAGATATCCTGAGGCCGGCAGGCTATCAGATCATTTCGCAGGTATTGAGCCGGTAACGGCTTATCTCACGCGGTAAATCCGGTTCCTCCCTGAAGATGCCGTAAACCGCCGATCCGCTGCCTGACATTGAGGCATACAGGGCACCGGCTTCGTAGAGTGCCACCTTAAGCATTCCGACCTGCGGGTATGCACGGAAAATATTTAATTCAAAATCATTCATCACCCTGCCGCGCCATTCACTCACCGGGAGATTGAGAAGCTGCCGTAATGATAAACCTGTCGGGCACGGTACACATCCTGCATAGGCCTCGGCAGTGTTTATATTAACGTCGGGGTAAAGGATTACAATATGATACTTGCTCAGATCGAGAGGGAACTCGGAGAGGATGTTGCCTACTCCCTCAGCAAAGGACGGGGTTCCGTCAATAAAGAACGGAGCATCACTGCCAAGCCTCCCGGCAAACGATCTCAGTTCTTCTGAGTTGAGGCCGAAGCCGAAATACCTGTTCAGTGCCTTCAGTATGCCTGCCGCATCAGATGAACCACCTCCCAGGCCGGCCCCGACAGGTATACTTTTGTGAAGATGAATACGCAACCCGGGAAAATCGAACGACTGTCTCATGAGCTTTACCGTCTTCATTACCAGGTTGTCATCAGGGTCTGAACCCTCCATGACACCCGTCACTCTCAGGGTGTCACTCTTACGGTTATCCTTTCTCACCACGAACTCAAGAGCATCAGTCAGGTCAACAGGGTAGAAGAAGGTCTCTATATTATGATAGCCGTCAGGCCTCTTCTCCATAATCCTTAAACCGATATTTATCTTAGCTCTTGGAAATACTACCATTTTGCAGTGGCTCTTATGAGATCAAAAATATACTAACCTTTTGAATTTCCATCATCTTTCCCTGTTATATCCGTTTTCAACATCTTTTGAACAATTGTCTGTTTGAAACAAATAACCTGCCGGTAGCCCATTACCAGCGGTTATTGTTAAATTTGACTGCGACAGTTACATAGCATTGAAGTTTTTAAGGAATAGGTTATCAATAAGATAAGTTAATGGCACAGGTAGCACCAAGAGGCAGGCAGGATAAAAAGCCGTCGGTAGTAGTCATACCGGAAGGAGGACGTATACCTCCGCAGTCACCTGAGATGGAGGAAGCAGTTCTTGGAGCTGCCATGCTCGAGATTGAAGCGGCACGGATGGTGGTTGACATGCTGAGGCCGGAGGTGTTCTATTCGGCTGCCCATCAGAAGATATTTTCCGCTATTGCGGAGCTCAATAAACGTGATCAGCCTATAGATCTTCTCACTGTCACCCAGGAGCTCAAGCGTGGGAATGATCTTGATGAGGCGGGTGGTCCGGTCTATCTGACCGAGCTTACATCAAGGATTGTTTCCGCTGCCAACATAGAGTTTCATGCCCGCATTGTTCTGCAGAAGTATATTCAGCGTGAGCTTATTCGTGCTTCGACCCTTATTCAGAACATGGTCTACGAAGACACACTTGATGTGACCGAGCTGCTTGACAGGAGTGAGGATGAGCTTTTCAGGATTGCCGAGGGCAACATCAAGCATGAAGTTGCCCCGATACACGAGGTTATCAAGCAGGCTCTCACCGAGATAGAAGAGCTGGGTAAGAAAGAAGATGCTCTTGTGGGGGTGCCTTCGGGCTTCACAAAGCTTGACAGGCTCACTTCCGGCTGGCAGAGGTCTGAACTTGTAATAATAGCTGCAAGACCGTCGATGGGGAAGACGGCATTTGCTCTTACCATGGCCCGCAACATGGCCATTGATCATGGCAGGAAGGTTGCCATTTTCTCTCTTGAGATGGCTGCCATTCAGCTTGTTAACAGGCTCATTGTCTCGGAGACCGAGATCCCCGGTGAGAAGATCAAGAACGGAAAGCTCTCTTCTGAGGAGTGGTCGCTGCTGGAGTCGCGTATTAAATCCCTCACCGAGGCTCCGATATATATTGATGACACACCTGCCATCTCGGTCTTCGAGCTCAGGGCAAAATGCAGGCGGCTGAAAGCACAGGGACGGCTTGATGTGGTGATTGTCGATTATCTGCAGCTGATGACAGGGCCGCCTGATGCAGGCAGCCGGGAACAGGAGGTGAGCTCTATCTCAAGAGCATTGAAGAGCATTGCCAAGGAACTGGCAGTACCGGTCTTGGCTCTCTCCCAGCTGAACAGGTCGGTGGAGACGCGTGGAGGAAACAAGAAGCCGATGCTGTCAGACCTGCGTGAGTCAGGCGCCATTGAGCAGGACGCTGATATGGTAGTTTTCATCCACAGGCCTGAGAAGATGGGTATGTCACAGTTTGAAGACGGGCAATCGACAAAGGGCCATGCCGATATCATCCTTGCTAAAAACCGTAACGGTCCGACAGATGAGGTCCTCCTCTACTTCAAGGAAGACCGGGCTGCCTTCATTGAGCCTGATGAATTCAGTCCGGATGTCTCTTTCCCCGAGTCACCGGCAGGCGGGGTGTATACGATGGGATCAAAGATGAATGACGATATCTCATCGGATTACAGCGACTTTTCCAATGACGACAATGGCCGCAAGCCGCTCTTCTGAGTTTCCTAATTAAGCCGGAGAGTAAGCCTGAGCGCCACAGCCTCGAACGATCTGTTGCGGAAGCCGGCATATACTCCTATCTCTGCCAGGAAGAATATCTCACTTACGGAGTATCCCGCCTCGTAATAACAGCCGTAGTCAGGAGTCCATAGCACCGCCAGGCTCATGTTTTCCCTGGTGAGAGTGCTGCTCAGTCCCGGTAATCTCTTCAGAACAAGCATAGGTGTGGTGTACCGCATATGCCCTTCGGCATATGCGTCCGGAGAGGAGACGGAGTAATAGGGTTTCAGATAGAAGGCATCTTCATAGTTGTTTATCAGCACAGGCGAGGCCTGGGTGTTGAAGAAGTACATATCCTGGAGCTGCAGGTTCTCTTTCCTGAAAAACAGGCCTCCCCTGATACGCCAGCGGAACTCCTTCATCGGTCCGTACCTGGCAGTACGACTGATGTCGGCCATGACCAGGTCGTAATGCCCGGAGAGTGTATCATTATAGTTATACCCGTGCTTCCATGTGAGCGCAAAGGTCGGGTAGTCGGATCCGGCATTGATCTTTGCCGTTCCTGTGAGCCTGTAACGCTGACGCGGAGTGTAGGTCAGCACCGAGGTGAATGACAGGTGCCGGTGGGCAAATATTTGCAGCTGATCCTGGATATTGCCGTCGCCGTTTACAAAAGGGTTGTCCGGGATATTGCCGGTCCAGGGGCGGCTGCGGCTGAAGATTGAGAAGGTGGCGTTATTGGTAAGTGGCTGACGCAGTTCATACATTGCTGACAGGGAGAGATTAAGCCCGTTAGCCAGGTCGACCCTGTTACCAGTTATAAGGTATGTACTGTTGTAGAGCTTCATCCAGTTTTCCCTGAACAGGAGAGAAGAGACCGTGTTCAGCAGCGGGTTGACACCCGACGGTGAGAACTCATCTGAATGTCTGCCGGCCCTGAAATATATATTGCCGCTGCGGAGCGGATCATACAGCAGATTGGCAGACAGGTTCCACATCATCCTCCGGCGGCTGAAGGCATACTCTGCCGATGGTGCCAGGGTGAATCTTCCATCCTGGCCTGCCTTCACCGAGAGACTCATTCCTGTGCCGGCCACAAAACCATCAACGGTATTGAAGGAGAATCTTTTCAGGTCTGCCAGGCCTTCAAAATCAAGATAGGCCTCTTTTGAGAGCTTCATCTTTTTGCCAAGGGCCAGGTCCCTTACCAGAGATGCTGCCGCACTTTTCTTACCGTCATCAGAGCCCGGTCCTATAGTTAAAGTCAGTGTGGAGGTATCACGGTGCACCAGTGGCTCACCTGTTGCTGACACCACTGAAATAGTTGCTGTCTCCTCCTCCGTCAGCGGGATGGGTCTTACTTCAGTCCAGTATGAGGTGTCCTTCCGTGTAGCATCTTCCTCGATGATATAGGTGGTTCTCTCCTCTATCTCCAGTGGTGGCTTCACCTCATCGCGCCTGGCATTCCTGGTGTTCAGCCTGGACAGACGTGACATATCCCTTGCCGACAGGTCGTCTTTCGACAGTATCTCTTCTATCTCTCTCTGTTCCTTTGTCTTCCCGGCTTCATTGCCTTCAGCCTCTTCATATGCATAGTACGTGACCGGCAGTGACACTGACCTGTCGGGCTCAACCTCGAGGTATTTTACAGCACTTGTATATGACGCCCTGGCCCTGATACCCATCACCGATATTCCCAGGTCGAACTGATGGCTGACAGGCATCCATATACCTTCCTCCACCGGAGTGTAAAGCTGCCTGACCCTCACATTTCCGGCCAGGTTCTCATTGGTCAGGTCAAGGGAATGAATAGCCCACAGGTCTTCCACGATATATATTACTCCGGAGAACAGCTGCTGGCTTTTTCTCCGGGGGGTGACCCTTATTTTGTCAATGACAAAATCACCCTGGGATGAGGAACCGAGGAAGGTATATTTATAATGTGAGAATGCGGTTGGCGCCAGTGGGGAGATAGCGATGTCTGCCAGGACGGGTTGATAGAAGCTGGCCTCAAGGTAATCCATAGGAGAAGCCTGGTCCTCTCCGGAGGGGAAATTTGAGTTGGAGGAGATAACCCGGTGGACATATTTATCCGGGGCATTGAATGTGATGATGTTAACTGATTCTGAAAAGTAATACCTGCCCTCCTGCAGTTCGCCCTCGTTGGCTTCGATCTTCATCCGTTTTTTTACCATTTCCGGGATCCTGTCGACGCTGCCTCCACCCCTGATATATACCTCAGCCCTGTACATCTTTACCTGGTTCATGTGGTACGGGGCCATACCTATAGTTTTCCGCATGATATAATATGCCGGGTCCCTGCCGGATGCCGAGACCCTCACAGGCGGTATCTCAAACAGTTGTTCGTTAAGGGTGATGTCAGCAACTATTGTCTCCGTGGTTACAGTAAATGTTTTTACTACCGGAGTGTAGCCCAGGAACTGGTAACTCACGTTGTATGTACCCGCGGGAAGCGTGATTTCATAATAGCCGTCATTGTTTGTAGTGGTTCCCTGGTGTAGTTCCTGGATATATACCGATGCAGCTGCCATCGGAAGGCCGCTGTTGTCTGTTATCCTGCCGCTGATAACCTGGGCGTCAGCGAATATGAACGGGATCAGAAGCCCCAGGGATACAGCAATCAGGCTTCGCATTGCCAGTCATTTTCTTCCGGGTGATCCCTGAATGAATTACCGGCAACCACAATTACAAACTCACCTCTCGGTTGTGTGGTTGAGAAGTGTGTTGCCAGTGATCTCAGCGTTCCACGTATCGTCTCTTCAAATTTCTTGGTAAGCTCCCGGGAGACAGAAGCCTTTCGGTCCTCGCCCAGCACTGAAGCCAGCTGCCCGAGAGTCTTCAGCACCCTGAAAGGTGATTCATAAAATATCATTGTCCTCTCTTCTTCTGCCAGTGAGGCCAGTCTTTTCTGCCTTCCCTTCTTCTGGGGGAGGAATCCTTCGAAGCAGAAACGGTCGGATGGCAGCCCGGAGTCCACCAGGGCAGGGACGAATGCCGTGGGACCGGGCAATGCCTCCACAGGTATGTCTCTCTCGAGACATCTTCTGACGATAAGGAATCCGGGGTCTGATATCCCAGGGGTGCCTGCATCGGAGACCAGGGCTGTTAGTGTGCCCCGTTCGATACCGTCACACACTGCCTCAAGGCTGCGGTGTTCATTAAACTTGTGGTGTGACCGTAACGGCGCAATTATTCCATAATGATCAAGCAGTATGCGTGTCGTCCTGGTGTCTTCAGCAAGGATGAGACCCGCTGACCTCAATACTTCCAGGGCCCGCATGGTGATGTCACCGAGGTTGCCGATGGGAGTGGGAACCAGGATGAGTTTAGACATGAATACTGAATTTTCTGCGGACGACATCAACGAAGGATGATTGTGCCGCAGGATCAGAACCCATAACCGTGCTCTCATCAAGGATCTTCATAGCTTCCCCCAGTGAGGCGGCAGAATTGAGCCTCCTGACAGTGTCATTGTATGCTATGGTATCACCGCTGAAGAGCTCACGTATGAAGTAAAACTTGTCGTTTATGCCGATAGCGGCAGCAATATCCGATATCGGTTTACTGTGTATCACAGATGACACTACCTCATCCTGCCGTTCAGATGAAATTTTCTCTCCCAGCGTACCGGCAGAGCTGAACCTGTCTGCCAGTATTGATTTCAACGGCTCCTGGCTTTTGTGAGTATCCTGTGCCTGCTTTACAGGTTCACCAGCTGTTTCTTTTTCGGTAACACTTATGAAATGATGTTCCTGTTGAGGGGGGATGACCTCACTATCCTCCTCCGGCAGCCTGACCGCCTTATCCTCCGGCGCTGCCGTACTTGCCTGCTGAGGTGAAGCAACTTCCTTCGCCGCTTCTGTTCCAGTGACAATCTTCACAGCATCTTTATTGTCTGCCTCCTGTGGTGCCGGAGTGCCGGCAAGATCGGGAAGCAGCTTCAGGAGGTCAGATGCACTGCGTACCCTCGACCTGGCAAGCTTTGTCTCTGCGATATGTGATCCGGGTACTGATGATAACTGGTCAAGCAATGCAATCGCCTCTTCCAGATCCCTCCCAATTATGCTCACTGCTTTCAGTAAATCCATCTACCTTTGTTTTTTAATTATGATCGTTTTCTTTATTTTGCAAAAGTAATTAATAAAACTCTTTTTGGCCCGATTAAATCCCGTACACTATTGAACGGCTATTTCATTATCTAAAGTATGGAGTTTCTTGAAAATTCGGTTGACAACGCAGGTAAGCGCGGTTCCGTGGAGGTGATTGCCGGTTCAATGTTCTCGGGCAAGACCGAGGAACTTATAAGAAGGCTTCGCAGGGCCATGTTTGCCGGACTGAAGGTGGAGATTTTCAAGCCATCTATTGATGTAAGATACTCAGAAGACAGGGTTGTATCTCATGATGAAAAGTCTATTCCGTCAACACCGGTGGAGAATGCTTCCTCAATACTCCTTCTTGCCGGCGGTGTTGAGGTTGTAGGGATTGACGAAGCCCAGTTTTTTGACAACAGTCTTATCGATGTCTGTACCATGCTGGCCGATTCAGGTACCAGGGTTATAGTAGCCGGACTTGACATGGACTTTGCAGGAAAACCTTTCGGTCCCATGCCTGCCCTGATGGCTGTGGCTGAATTTGTAAGCAAGGTACATGCCATTTGCGTCAGGTGCGGAAACCTGGCCCAGTATTCACATCGTAAAACAAAAGATGATAAGGTGGTGGTACTTGGAGAGAAGGATATCTACGAGCCTCTCTGCAGGTCGTGCTATATAAAATCCGTTAACAGGTGAGGGTCATCCCAGCTGGCTTATTTTCTCAAGCTTTGCGGAATCAACAATACATATCTTTTTCCCGTCAAGGGCTATGACAGCCTCGGTGGCGAACATCGAAAGCGTTCTTATGGCATTTGAGGTGGTCATATTTGAGAAGCAGGCCAGGTCCTCCCTGGAAACGTAGGCCCTGATGGTCCTGCCGTCATTCTCTACCCCATAGGTATCCCTGAGAACAAGAAGTGATTCTGCAAGCCTACCCCTGATATGTTTCTGGGTAAGTGATACCGTTCTTTTGTTCGAGAAGGAGAGCTCGACTGCCATCATGCGCATCAGCTTCATGGCGAGGTCCGGATTACGTCTTATAAGCTTCATAAAAGGCTCCCTGTCAAACCTGCATATGCCGGCGTCCTCAATTACCACGGCAGAGGCTGAGTAGGTTGTGCCTGTGATAAAGGCAGCAAACCCGATGAGACCCTGTGGTCTGACCATCCTGATGATCTGTTCACGGCCACCGATACCCTGTTTGTATACCTTTACCTTACCGCTGGCGAGACAGTAAATACCAGCAGGCCTGCCCCCTTCATGAAAAATCATTTCACCTTTCCTTAACGAAGTGCAGCTATGGTCCTGAAGCAGGTACTCCTTCTCCTTGTCAGGAAGATCCCTGAACAATGAAAACGGTCCCTCAAGACACTGCTCCAGGTAAGAGTTAGTATAGAACATTTCCCCTTATGTTAAACAACATACAAAGATATTAAAAAAGTGATATGGGGTGAAAATTAACGTTTTTTAACACACTATAAGACAGACAGTTGAGTATGTGTATGTTGTCATCTGAATTTTGCAATGATGGGTATTCTTCTGCCGCTCCCGAACGCTTTGGATGACACACGAAGAACAGGAGGAGTCTGTTTTCTCTTGAACTCACTGGTACGTACAAGTGTAATCACTTTCTCCACCAGGTCCGGATCAAATCCTTCACTTATGATTTGTTCGGCAGATCTTTCACCATCGATATACCGGAACAGTATGGGGTCAAGCCTGTCATATGGCGGCAGGGAATCGGTGTCAAGCTGGTCTGGCTTCAGTTCGGCTGAGGGAGGCCTGGAGATTATGGCGCGTGGTATTATCTCTTCATGAGAATTTATCTCCTCTGCCAGCCGGTATACTTCTGTCTTGTAAATATCGCCTATGACCGATAGTCCGCCGGCCATATCGCCGTATAGTGTTCCATACCCGGTTGCAGCCTCGCTCTTGTTGGAGGTGTTCAGGAGCATATAGCCGAATTTGTTCGCAAAAGCCATAAGAATCATCGCACGCAGGCGTGACTGTATATTTTCTTCCGTTATGTCCGGTTCCCTGTCTCCAAAGAACGGGTTCAGAGTCTTTTCAATGATATGCCGTGCTTCTTCGATGCTTACAATATGGTAAGGCACACCCAGCCTGGTTGCCATCTCCACAGAAACGGTCACGGAATGCCCGGAGGAGTAGATGGTTGGCATAAGCAGGGCCAGCGTATTCTCTGCTCCCAGCGCTTCGGCAGCCAGTGCAAGAACCACCGCTGAG
Source organism: Bacteroidota bacterium (assembly GCA_003250475.1). Classification (GTDB taxonomy): domain Bacteria; phylum Bacteroidota; class Bacteroidia; order Bacteroidales; family VadinHA17; genus SR-FBR-E99. Next base: position 21,961 of record QKGI01000097.1, read on the forward strand.
TCTATCCCCCCCGAAAGGCCGACGACAGCCTTCCGCAATCCTCCCTTGTTAAAGAAGTCTCTGATGCCTGTCACCAGTGCTTTATGGACATAGCCTGTCATATCATCGGGGTACGAGGGAGGAAGGGAATACTGTTTCTGATCGTGGACGGTGGATGGTACCTCTACTGTTCTTACCTCCTCGTCGCAGAAGGCAAGTTTCTCAAGTAAGGTGCCGTCACTATCGATAAGAACCGAGGAACCGTCAAATATAAGTTCGGTATAGCCTCCTGTCTGGTTGACAGATATGAATGGCTTGCGATACTCCATGGCGTTCCTGATAAACACCTCTTCCCTTATCTTTATCCTGTTGTGGGAGAATGGATTGGCGGCGATATTAATGATAAGCGAAGGATTTTCCTTCATGAGTTCATCAAGAGGTGTGACGCTGTAAAGCCTCCATAAACCCCTGTCGCCGAAAGGCTGTTCGTCCCAGATGTCCTCGCAGATAGTGATGGCTATCCTCTCACCATTCAGCTCCACAGTCTGAAACATCGATCCAGGCTGGAAGTACCTGTCTTCATCAAAAATATCATATGTGGGCAGGAGGGTTTTGTTTATTACTGCCCTGATCTTTCCTTCATGCAGGAAGAAGGCCGAGTTATGAAGGCCTTTTCCGAAGACCCCGGCATTGGCAGAAGGGCCGCCAACAATAGCTGCTATATCGTTACAGTGCGAGGCTATCTCCATCACGGCTGCAGTCGCAGCCGTAATAATATCATTCTTGAACAGCAGATCCAGTGGTGGATATCCGGTGACTGCCAGCTCGGAGAAGACAGCCAGGTCAGCGCCCTGATTCCGTGCAATTTCCAGGGCAGAGATAATCTTAATAGTATTGCCGGAGACATCACCGGGGATGTAATTCAACTGTGCTAGTGCAACTTTCATAGCTTTAATGTCAGAACCTAAGGCCCAGTCTGACTCCTATCATCTTCAGGCGTGTACGGTCGTCAGGCTGGTCAACATCTTCGAGGTCTTTGGTGACATCAAAGAAGTCCTGGGCATAGTTTACCCCTGCAACAATTGACACTCCGTCGGTCAGTTCATATTCTATTCCTCCGCCAAGATGCCATCCGGCATTGAGCAGGTAGACCTCCTTCCTGGCATTTTCATCGTTTATCTGCATGGCCGGTATATCGACCGTCGGTTTTAACAATAATCTTATGTCGAAACCCAGGTCAGTGTAGTATGTCAGTTCCCCGGTCTGGTTTGTCTGGAAACGGACACCTGCAGGCAGGCTCAGATAGCGCAGACTGTAATTCATCTCACTGCCGGCCGGGACTGTCTGTGTAAAGTTACTGAATACCATGGTGTGAGTATCTGACGCACTCTGGCGTCCGCCTGCTGTGATGAAGCTTAAGCCCGATGAAAGGGCAATGTTTCCGGTGAGATAATGAAGAACGTTAACCCCAAGGTCAAGACCTGTCTTTAATCCTTCACCCTGGTAATCCGTTTTGTTTGATTTCATCCATGAAATGACAGGATCAGCGTGAACCGCGAAATCAAACTTCTGAGCGAATCCCCGTGCGGGCAGCGTGATGAGCAACAGACCGGCAAGGATTCTCAGCGATGACCTGATGTTTACTCTTTTTATCATGATAATCCTGTTAACTAAGAATGATGAGGTGCCCGTTTCTTTTATCCTTTCACAACAGGCTGTGGCGACAGAGTGCCTTCAAGCCTGTATGTGTTCAGGGAGATTGGGTGTTTCATCTTATCCTGGTTTGCCCGTCAAAATTATAAATAAATGCGCTTATTTTGTACAGACAACAATATATTACCGGATATATGACCCTTCGCATCACTTTATTCAGACTACAGCTATCATTGATTTTTCTCCTGACTCTCTTCTCCTGCCGCCGTGACCCGTACAAGGTAAATCTCTCCGGCATTGAATGTGATATTACCATCAGGGATCTGGCCGCTGAGATATTCGATACTCCTCCCAACAGGATGGCGGAGAAAGCCGATACGCTTAAGCTTGAATACGGAAGTGTGATGGAGACGTACAGTAAGGTGATCGGTCTTTGTGATCCGTCCGACGAAAGATGGAACTCTGACTTTGTGATGTTTGCCACTGACATGCGCAACCTTGACCTGTGGGATGATGTTAAACGTGTCTGGCCTGACAATATGGCTCTTAAGCAGGAGCTGGAGGATGCCTTCAGACATTACCGGTACTACTTCCCGGAAAAGACAATCCCCGAGGTGGTGACCTGCATCTCTGTATTTAACAACAGCATAATTGTTGATGATTCTCTGCTCATGATCAGCCTTGACCGTTACCTGGGGTCTGATTCCAGGTATTATCCCGGCCTGGGTATTTTCAATTACCAGGCCCGGAAGATGACACCGGCATATACAGCTCCGGATTGCATGTATGCGTGGGCTACGACAGAGTGGGGCTTTGATGACATCGGTTACGGGACCAAAACCTTGCTCAATACGATGCTCCATGAAGCGAAGCTCGTCTATTTTACTAAAAGGATGATGCCGGCCCTCCCTGACACTATCCTGCATGGTTTCACCCAAAGGCAGATGGAATTCTGTAAAGTGAAAGAGGGAGAGATATGGGAATACCTTGTAAGCAACGACCTGCTCTTTTCCAGGGACGGATTTTTAATACGCAAGTTCACTGGAGAGGCTCCCTTTACAAGCTATTTCACAGAGGACTCCCCGGGCAGGGCTGTGGTCTGGACAGGTTTCAGGATACTTGAGAGATTCATGAATAACAATCCTGACATTACCTTGAAGGAGCTGATGGTCATGAATGATTGTCAGGCCATTTTAACCGGAGCTAAATATAATCCTGACTAAAAAAAGAGAAGCTGCCCTTATCAGACAGCTTCCGGTTTCCTAAAAGCGCGAATGCGGGTTATGCCGGATGAATAGCCTCAACTGGGCAAACGTCGGCGCAGGCACCACAATCGGTACATATATCCGGGTCAATCTTGTAGATATCGCCTTCAGATATAGCCTCAACCGGACATTCATCTATACAGGTTCCGCAAGCTGTGCAATCATCAGAAATTTTGTAAGCCATTATTGATGTTGTTTTAAAGATTTCGGCGTAAAATTATCTCTTATTTTTATAAGTTCCTAACCAAAAAGAAATAAATTTCATCTTAGGTTTCAGTGCATCATATTAAGTGCCAGCCAGGCCAGGATTGCTGTTCCTGTGGCCATCGCCGGTTCGTCGATGTCGAATGTTGAGGTATGCAATTGTCTGATGGTATCGCCTTCTTTCGTGACTCCCAGACGGTACATTAATGAAGGGTATTTTTCAGCATAGAATGAGAAGTCTTCCGACCCCATCCTGGGATCTATGTCTCTCACCTTATCGCTGCCAAGGAGCTTCCCGCACAGGGAGGCTGCACGCCTGGTCAGGTCGCTGTTATTGACCAGCACCGGGTAGCCCTCAACAATTTTCATATCTATCCGAACTCCTTTTTCAGCAGCAAGACTGCCTGTGATCCTGAGCATCAGCTCCTTTGCAGCCTGCCGCCACCTCTCGTCGAATGTCCTGAATGTGCCAGCAATTTCAACTTTCTCAGGAATAACATTGGTGGCACCCATACCTGTTATCCTGCCTATACCCAGGACTGTAGGAGCCTGCTCAAGGGCAGCTTTTTCTATCATATCCTTAAGCTTTATCACCAGCTCCGAGGCTATACGTATCTGGTCGGTATGCTCTGAGGGCCGTGCAGCGTGGCCGCCTTTGCCGGTCACAGTGATGTATATCTCATCACATGAAGCCATTGCGGGGCCTGAACAGAATCCAGCCGTTCCTGAGAGTAGCTCAGGGGCAACATGCTGTCCGAGAAATATGTCAGGGTGGTAGTTGTCCAGGATTCCGGAATCAGTAATAAGTTTAGCCCCTCCCGGAGCCTTTTCCTCTCCGGGCTGGAAGACAAGCAAGGCTTTGCCGCTGAACCTGTCACGCATCCTGTTGATAATCCTGGCTGCCCCCACAAGCATTGCCATATGCGCATCATGGCCGCAGGCATGCATCACTCCGTTGTTAATGCTGCAATATGAAGTGTTATTATCCTCAGTTACCGGCAGTGCGTCCATGTCGGCACGCAGGCCTGCTGTCAGTCCCGCACCGGGAAGACCTCCCCCGATGACCCCTATTATCCCTGTGCCGGCAACACCTGTGATATGTTCAATGCCTTCCCTTCGGAGTAATCCGCTTATATATGCCGAAGTATTATTCTCACCGTATGAAAGCTCGGGGTGCCTGTGGAGATGCCTTCTTATCTCTATGATATCCGGGAGAAGAGCTTCAGCTTCCCTTAGTATTTGTTTTCCTGGAAACATCATGTCACTGTTCCGGGGTCAGAAATCCAGGCTGAAGGAGAGGTAGAATATTTTAGGAAGGATATAGCCGTTATCCACTCCCCACGCCAGGTCGGCTCTGACAAAGTACCCGAACACCTGTGCCCTTACCCCTGAGCCGAAGCCCATAACCAGCGGTTCACGCATCGAGTCGAGGGTCACTTTCACCGGGCCGTTCTCATATACTTTGTCATTCCAGTAGTTCTCATTGCCCCATGGATCCCAGCCGGTCCATGCCATACCCACATCATAAAACCCGACTATCTGCACACTGTTGAGAAAGTTTGATCTCAGGGGGTGGCCGGCAAAATACCTTATCACAGGCCACCGCAGCTCACTGTTGATAAGAGCGAAGTTGCTGCCGTTACGGATGTTCTGCGAGAAGCCTCTCATATTTGTTGCCAGGGCCTGGAAACCGTAGCTGACATATGGATTGACAGGGACGGTCTGGTCAAACATAGGGACCTTGTTGAAGAAGTAGCCCATCCAGTTGTCAACGCCACCCATATAGTATATGAGTCTGGCAGGGCCGAAAGAGGTACTGGCCGCAAACCTGTTGGCCCAGATAAGATCACGGTGGATCTTCTGATAATGCCTTATATCTGCACCCAGAACAAACATGTCCCTGTTCTTTTCCGTCACCTCACGGTAATATTCACCAAAGATCTTGAACCGTGTTCCGTAGTATATGTTTATTGTTCTCTTGCGCGTGTTATCATAGATAAGCTCTGCCTTCAGACCTGCCCAGTGACGATTAAAGGAGGGAGCCATCAGGCTGGCCTGGTCAGTCGATTGCACCACATAGCTGTCATACCTGTAGGTCAGTGTCCCTTTCAAAGCAAGGACGGCACTCAGGGGTTTCCTGAGCGACATGTATGTTGTATAGCTTTTTATCTTGTAGTAGCTGGTGTCATTATAACTGTCAAATGACTGTTTGTGGAAGATTACCTGCTTGTCAAATTTTCCCCGCAGGGCCTCGAGGCTTACCAGGTATTCATTACTGTCAAAGTTGCCTGAGAACCTGAAGCCTCCTGTAATGCGATAATCCTCAAAGAGATCCAGCGTTCCGATCTTGAAGAGCATATTCAGCCCGGGGTTGAAATAGGGGGCCCCTCCGTTGTATGCCTGGTAGGTGTTGTTCAGGAAATTAAAGTCAATCTGGGTGGCAGTGTAGTTGTTGTAGAAGGCAGGACGGTAAACCAGGGCGTCAGGCATAGGCATCCTGGCCGTGTCAAGGTTGATATCCATATAATCTTTGCGCCACTGCAGCTCATAATAGTTCTCCTTCTCCTTCTCAAAAACGTAGTTACGGAAGTCTATCGGTTCATCGGCTGATGCAAAATACTCATAAAGAGGCTTTTTGAGCGTGTCGTTCATCCTGGCACGTTCCATCAGCAGAGAGTCTCTCAGCCTGTTTATGCTGTCAGCCGCTCTCAGAATATTTGTCTCCTCTTTCCTCCATAGGGTAGTCCGGATCTCATCGCTCCTTACCGGAGGAGCATCGGCTGTGGGTCCTGAAAGGAGCCTGTACCGGCCATCATCAAATATTACGGCGGCATCCCTGCCTCCTTTCCTGTCAAAGGCTTCCAGATTTCGCGGGAAGTCGGTTGCCTGCCTGGCATCGATGAAGTACGAGTAATGCATCGCTGTGTCTACATATGCTATTGAGCTGTCAATGGTAGCATCGTAGTAATTAAAAATGCCATTACCGTTACCGATAAATCCCGTTGATCCGGCTGAAGGTTCAACCGGGCTCAGGTGATCCTGGAGCGTCCGTTCATCAAGTCTCGTCAACTGCCCGTTCCTGTTGCGGAGATCATATGTGAAGAGATTATATGTCAGCCCGGTTCTTTCCTGCGGGTCACCCCTGTTGGTAAGTGAGTCTGTAAGCCTGTTTGATGAGAATATTATGGTTTCATCTTTTCCCCTGACGAAGGCGGGGTAAAGGTCATCGGCCACATCAAAGGTTATTCTCTCGTTGGTACCGCTGATGATTGTATGAATATAGATATCGGTCATGCCGTTGATGATGGCCGATACAACCAGCCTGGTGCCGTCGGGGGAGTAGGAGAGTGACAGTACCTTCTCAAAGAAAGGCATGGTACGCTGTTCGAACTGTTTCTGGTCAGGACGGTAGAAGTAAAGCTGCACACCGCCCTTCTCCTCGTTGGCAAATGTCAGTATCTGACCGCCAGGGTGCCAGGTAATCACAGGGTAGGTGTGGTCAACCGACTGCTCGTACTTGGGTTCTGCTGTAAATATCTTTTTCGTTTTCCCGGTTGAGGTATCGTAAAGCCATATTCTTCTCTTTCCCCAGTCATTGGCCACCCAGGCTACCATACGGCCGTCAGGGCTTACTTTTACAGTGGTGAACCGTTCGTTGGGTCTCGCCTTCCTGATCTCACCGGGCTTACTGTAATCCTCTCCCGGTTTTACCTCATAGTAATTACTGTAGTAGGTCCTCCAGTCGCGGTAGGTATCCTTGATGCTTTTGCCAAGACCGTAGAGAAAACCGTCCTCAATGTTCTTGTAGATTTTGGTGAGATAAATAATATTCGGGATAATGGCATCACCATACGTCTCACCGATGTACTTCCAGAAAGAGTGGCCTGCATAGACAGCCTCCTCATATTCGAGATTGTCAAGGTTTTTATACCTGCCATTCTCAAATCCGTCCCTGACACGGTTATCGGTCTCACTGTCCCATCCGCCGGCAACATAGTTAATAAGACCCTTGATGTACCAGTCCGGGATCTGTATGTTAGAGCCGCTTGTAACCCTGTCACGCACATCGGCATTATATATCATCTCATAGACGACAACCTCAGCCACGGCAGAGGCTATAAGCCTGCTGAACTCTTCATGATCCCCGTTGAACCAGAGCATTATCTTATTTTTAATGACCCTGCTGTATCCCCCCACGTTGTAGTCTTCCTCTGCCGAGATGAGGCCTATGTTGCTCTGTCTGAAATCATTTTTCTTATTATAGATTATCAGAATAGGACGTTTGTCAAGCGTATAATCGAAATAATCCTCTATCTCATTCAGTTTCTCGGATGCAGTCTTGCAGGCAAATTCCGCCACCTCACGGCCGAACTCGTTGTAGTAGCAGTCCATATTGTCAAATCTGAAATAGGTCCAGTAAAAGTCCTTGTACTGTACCCGGTTCTTGCCGAAAGTCATCTGCATTCCGTTGTAAAACTGGCCTGATGCCGGTGTCACCAGCAGGAAACAGAGAACAGCAAAAAGTAGTATGTAGAGCTTTTTTCTTATCATAAGCTATGGCAGAACGCCCTCTCCGGTTGAAACAAAATCTGTTCCAAAGAGAGGTTCTCTGTGACAAAACTAATGGATAAACCAATAAAAAAACAGTAGCATATACTTTTTTATTAATTTTGATGGTTATTATGATACTGCCTTATCTGGCCCGTTATTTGTTCTTTGGGAACGGTAATGTTTTTTCAGCCTGATCTGACAGTATTGAATAATGAATGAGAAGCCCCGTACAGTTAAGGAATGGGGAGGTTTGAAGGGTTATTCAATATACCATGTAAATTCTCCCGTTATGCGGGGCAGGTATTGTGACCATTAAAAAATTCTTGAAGATGAAAAGAAGTTTATCGTTGTTGGCCTTTTTGCTGGTTGCTGCAGCTCTTGTTGCCCAGCCAAAGCTTAATTTTACCACTACACGTTATGACTACGGGACTATCAAAGAGGGGGAAGGCAAGAAAGAAGCTGTCTTCAATTTTACAAACACAGGTGATTCTGTGCTGGTCATAACCAGGGTTCAGCCTTCATGCGGATGCACAGCATCAGAATATACTAAGTCTCCGATTCCTCCCGGTGGCAAGGGTTTTGTTACCGCGGTGTTTGACCCCCGTGGTTACAGCAGCCGGTTTGCCAAGAGCATTTCGGTCTATTCCAATGCCAGGCCGGCAGTAACTGTTCTGATCATCGAAGGGCAGGTTGAGCCACGCGAAAAGACAGTTGAGGAGCTATATACCTTTGCGGTCGGACCGGTGAGGTTCCAGTCAAACCACCTGGCCTTCACTACTACAAAGAAGACAGAGAAGAAGATCAGGGTGATGCCTGTTATAAACACATCGAAAGAACCTGCCAGGATTGAGTTTGAGGGCGTGCCGGCCCACCTCTCCCTGAAGGTGAGCCCCGCTGTCCTGAAGCCCGGAGAAAAAGGGATGATAGAGGGCACCTATGATGCGAAGCTCAATAGCAGCAACTGGGGTAATGTGAACGATCTGGTGAGGATAAAGGTCAATGATAAGCCCCAGCCCAACGTATATATGTATGTCTCAGCCAACCTCGTCGAGGATTTCTCAGGCATGAGCAGCCAGGAGCTTGCCAAAGCCCCTGTTTTAAAGCTGGAGTCAAACACTGTAGATTTCGGAACGGTAAAGCAGAACTCATCTGCTGATGTTGAGTTTGTCTTTACCAACGAGGGGAAGAGCGATCTTATAATCAGGCACGTAAAAGCCGGTTGTGGCTGTACGGCTCTCATGCCCACGGAGAATGTCATCAAGCCGGGAGACAGGGGTTCCATAAAGGCCAGGTTCAACTCCGGCGGATACAAGGGCCAGATATACAAGAACATCTTCATCTATACCAATGATCCCAAGAACTCAGAGGTTATGCTGATGATTAAAGGAGAGGTGCTGGTTGAACCGGGAACCGGGAAATAGTTTGCATCCGGAGTTATTGTCCAGATGAGCAGGGAAAAGCGGTCCGAAGGTGCTCTTTCGGTTCAGAAGGGAGTAGCCCAGCCCCCGAGCATAAATCCTGATATGTTAAACCGCCTGAAGAACAGCAGGCGGAAGAGGCTTACTGCCGACGATTATGCCGACGGGATACTACATGGTGACCGGACGATACTAAGCCGGGCCATAACACTTATTGAAAGTAACCTGCCAGAGCATTATGACATTGCTCAGGCTGTGGTGGAGCGTTGCCTGCCTGCCAGCTCCCGTTCTGTCAGGCTGGGAATAACGGGGGTCCCCGGAGCCGGCAAGAGTACATTCATTGATACTTTCGGCACTATCCTTACGCGACACTACGGCAGGCGTCTTGCCGTTCTGGCCATTGACCCGAGCAGTCAGCAAAGCGGAGGCAGTATCATGGGTGACAAAACCCGGATGGAGCAGCTAAGCACTGACCCCGATGCCTTTATCCGTCCGTCCCCTTCTGCCGGTACCCTCGGGGGGGTCGCACGTAAGACACGTGAGACGATCATACTATGCGAAGCAGCCGGATTTGACACGATACTCGTTGAGACTGTCGGGGTAGGGCAATCGGAGACGGCAGCCCACTCAATGGTCGATTTCTTCCTCGTACTGATGCTCGCCGGTGCAGGAGATGAACTGCAGGGTATCAAACGCGGCATAATGGAAATGGCAGATACCATAATCATCACCAAGGCTGACGGAAGTAACGTTAGAAAGGCAGAGATGGCCAGGGTGGAATATAAGAACGCCCTACATCTTTTCCCTCCCTCCCCGTCAAAGTGGAACCCCAGGGTGATGACCTGTTCCTCGCTGGAAAAGAGAGGCATAGCCGAGGTGTGGGAGACAATACGTGATTATGTGAGCATAACAAAGAGCAACGGCTGGTTCTGGGAGAGAAGAAGAGAACAGGCAGTGACCAGGATGCATGAGACCATCATCGACACCCTCAAGCACTCTTTCTATAGCCACCCTGAAGTGATGGCACTGCTTCCCGAACTGGAAAAGCAGCTGCGTGAGGGAGAGACAACCTCATATAAGCCTGCATTAATACTGCTCGACAAATATTTTAACTCCAAGGGGCAGTAACTAAATATTAATATCTTTGAACCATTGAAAAATAAATATGTTTATCGAATAAAAACTTTCAGATGAAAAAGACACTTATCCTTCTTCTGGTCATAGCCATGACCGCCTCCTGTGCCAGGGAACAGAAATTTACAGTTTCCGGTACCATTGACGGCGCCACCAATGAAACAGTCGTTTTGCAGAAACGGGTGCCCGGCAGCTATGAAGTCATAGACACCGCAGTTATTGAGAATGGTGCATTCATGATGACCGGCACCATTGCCTATCCGCAGATGGTTAATCTCGCTATCAAGGGTAAGAGAGGCGGACTTAATTTCTTTATTGAGAATTCAGATATTACAATTCACGGTAACGTCGATTCTCTTTATAAAGCTTCGGTAACAGGCTCGAAGACGCAGGCTGAGTTTGATGCATACAAGGCCTCTTTTGAAGAATCGAATGCCGAGATGTCGCAGATATATGACAAGTACCGCCAGGCCAGAATGGACGGAAATACAGAGCTGGCATCTTCAATCGAGAAGGAACTGGAAGCGCTGGATGCCAAACAGACCGAACTCAAAAAAGAATTTATTGCCAATAACCCGGGATCTTATGTCACTCCTATAGTGTTGGGTGAGATCTCCTACTACCTGGAAGCTGATGAGATGGAAAATCTCCTTGCCGGGCTCGATACCTCCCTCAACCAGGTACAGGTCATTAAAACCATGAAAGAAAGACTGGTTGCCCTCAAGTCAGTTGCAGTAGGCCAGAAAGCCCCTGACTTCACGCTTAATGATGCTGACGGCAATCCTGTATCGCTGTATTCCAAACTGGACGGAAATACCAAACTCCTGCTGGTCGATTTCTGGGCAGCATGGTGTGGCCCCTGCCGCCAGGAAAACCCGAATGTTGTAGCAGTCTGGAAAGAGTATAACAAAAAGGGTTTTGATGTATTCGGTGTATCACTCGACCGCAGCAAGGAAGACTGGCTTAAGGCTATCAACGACGATCACCTTACCTGGACTCATGTATCCGACCTGAAGTACTGGGATTGTGCACCTGCAAAGATGTATGCCGTAAGCGCCATCCCTTCCAACTTCCTTCTCGATGGTGAGGGTGTGATTATAGGTCATAACCTGAGGGGTGAGGCTCTTGCACTGAAAGTAAAAGAGGTGCTTGACGCTAAATAAGTAAAAAAAAGACTAATTTAGGAAGCCGTTGGGATACATGTCTCAACGGCTTTGTTATACTAAATCTAAATGGCTATGAGCAGGAAGGAAGACTTTTTTACCCATATAAACGGAGGATATACCTGTAAAGGTGATTACATTATCCTGGGCGGTGCAATACTCGATGGCGAGGCCGTTGCCGACACTCATATAAAGATCCCGCTTAAAACACTTAACCGTCACGGACTGATTGCAGGTGCAACAGGGACAGGTAAGACAAAGACGCTCCAGGTGTTTGCAGAACAGCTCTCTCTTAAGGGTATCCCTTCACTTGTCATGGATGTTAAGGGAGACCTCAGCGGTGTTGCCAGGCCGGGTGCAGAGAACGATTTCATCAGGGACCGGCATGCGAAGATCAATCTCCCCTACACAACTTTGGGCTTCCCGGTAGAGCTCCTCACCATCTCTGAACAGAATGGGGTACGGTTACGCGCCACCGTATCCGAATTCGGTCCTGTGCTCTTCTCCCGCATACTGGATCTTAATGATACGCAGGCCGGTATAATGTCAATCATCTTTAAATATTGTGATGACAACAAGCTGGGTCTTATTGACCTGAAAGATATAAGGAAGGTGATACAATACCTGACGGGAGAGGGCAAGGAGGAGCTGGAAAAGGAATACGGAGCAGTGTCTCCTGCCTCAGCAGGAGTCATCCTGCGCAAGATAATCGAACTCGAACAACAGGGTGCTGAACGCTTCTTCGGTGAGCAGTCTTTTGAGATCACGGACCTTATGCGGAGAGATAGTAACGGGAAAGGCTATATAAATGTGATGCGCCTTACCGACATTCAGGATAAGCCCAAACTATTCTCCACCTTCATGCTGTCATTGCTGGCGGAGGTTTACAATACAATGCCCGAACGGGGTGACCAGCCCAAACCGGAACTGATGATTTTTATCGATGAGGCTCACCTTATCTTTAGCCAGGCCAGCAAGGTCCTTCTTGAACAGATTGAAACAATCGTTAAGCTCATAAGGTCAAAAGGAGTGGGTGTATATTTCATTACACAGAACCCGATGGATGTCCCCTCTCCGGTGCTTTCGCAGTTAGGTATGAAAATACAGCATGCCCTCAGGGCCTTTACAGCCAATGACCGGAAAGATATAAGGCTAACGTCAGACAACTTTCCGTTGTCGGACTTTTACAATACTGAGGAGGCCCTTACTTCGCTGGGAACAGGAGAGGCACTCGTGACAGCCCTGAATGAAAAAGGTATCCCCACACCCCTTGCAGCTATGATGGTGCGTGCTCCGATGAGCAGGATGGATGTCCTGTCTGCTGAAGAGATTGCTGATGTCAACGGCTCTTCACAGCTCGTAACCAAATATTCGCGTACGATCGACCCGGATAGTGCCGCAGAGATGCTGGAGAGGAAGATCGCCTCTGCCGAAGCCAGGAGGAGCGAGGACGCTGCCAGGAAGGTGAGGGAGAAGGAAACGGCAGGCAGACCACGGACAACAACCAGGCGGAGAACAGCAACGAGCCCGGTAGTTAAGGTTCTGACCTCGGCTACATTCATACGGGGAGTAATGGGTATACTTACCAGGGCAATGAAATAGAAAAGGATATTTAAACTGTTCTATAAAAACGAAAAATCATGAAAAGAGTCAACGGTTTAGCAATTATTGCATTATGCGCATCATTGATCCTGTCAGGATGCGCGTCAATGAACAAAACCACCAAGGGTGCTGCCGTAGGCACGGCTGCCGGTGGTGCCATGGGAGCGATCATCGGTAAAGCTGCCGGAAACCCGGCACTTGGAGCAATAATAGGGGCAACGGTTGGCGGAGCCACCGGAGCAGTCATAGGACACCAGATGGACAAGCAGGCAAAGGAGATAGAGGAGACTGTCCCTGATGCAAAAGTGGAGCGTGTAGGCGAGGGTATTGTCGTTGAATTCAGCAGCGCTGTCCTTTTTGGCTTCGACCAGTCAGACCTCTCTGCCGATGCGAAGTCAAATCTTGATAAGCTTGTCAAGGTCCTGGATACCTATCCTGAAACCAATATTGAGGTGCAGGGACATACCGACAGTAAGGGATCCGAGGCTTATAACCAGGGCCTCTCAGAAAAAAGGGCAGGGGCTGTTTCAACTTACCTCAGGGCAAAAGAGATTACCCCGGCACGAATCACAACCAGAGGCTTTGGAGAGACAGTGCCAAAGTATGATAACGAAACGGAGGAGGGAAGGGCTCAGAACCGCAGGGTTGAGTTTCTTATCACTGCCAACGAGAAAATGATTGCAGAGGCAGAAGCCGAAGCAACCAGGAAATGATAACCTATTTAGAAAAAAATACTAACCAAACAATGAAACTATGAAAGGCAAGATTTTAGCTGCTGTGGCAGTGCTCGTGTTATCTGTAACCGCGGTGCAGGGGCAGGTAAACTTCGGTATTGTTGCCGGTCCGAACTTCCAGAATATGGTTGGAAAGGATGCCGGTGGCGACAAGCTTACAAACGGACTGATTACGGGCTTTCACGCCGGCGTGAATATTAGTTTTGAAGTTGCTCCTGACTTTCTGATTCAGACCGGGTTGCTCTTTTCACAGAAGGGATCAAGGAACAATGAAAGCGTCATTCTGGTCAAAGCGGCAAATGATGACTACATATGCACAACCCGCGTCTCTTATATTGAATTACCTGTACACATTTTATACAGGCCTGAGTTAGGCTCAGGACATCTGCTTCTGGGCTTTGGCCCGTATGTTGCATACGGGATAGGAGGCACCCAGAATGTAGACTTCGAGGTCCTCCCCGCGTTCGAACAGAAAATTAAATTCCGTAATGAGGTCCCACTTGCAGATTTCCTGACTTTGGACTATGCCTATTACAAGGGCTTTGATGCCGGGGCAGATATCTTCGCCGGCTATGAGCTTGGAATGGGACTGTCTGTTCGTCTTAATGCACAGCTCGGACTGCTGGATATGGTGACAGACGTAGCAAACTGGGAGGGTGAATCGGTTCTTAAGAATACCGGCTTCAGCCTGTCGGTGGGATACAACTTCTAGTTTATCCCATACCCGTTGCGGTATTAACATTATTGATGATGAAGCTGTCTGGCCTGTGCAGACAGCTTCTTTCTTTTACCTGCAGAAGAAGATATATCAGCCTGGTTCAGAATCCTTTCAGCTCTATGAATACCGTCGGTACCAGGAGGAGAAAGCCAAGCAGGAAGAGTATAACGATAAATGGAAGCACCCACCTGAACCACTTCTCATAAGGTATCCTGGCGACGCTGAGGACCCCGAGAAGCACCCCCGATGTGGGCGTTATCATATTAGTAAAACCGTCACCGAGCTGAAAAGCAACCACCGTTGCCTGCCGGGATATCCCTATGAGGTCTGAGAACTGTGACATCATGGGCATTGTCAGCGCTGCCTTTGCCGACCCTGAGGGCATGAACAGGTTTATGACTGTCTGTGTCACGTACATCATGCTGACAGAGGCCAGCCGGCCGGCCCCGGAGATAGATCCCGAAAGCTTGTAAAGCAGCGTGTCTATAATATTTCCGTTTTGCAGAATGATTATGATCCCTCCCGCAAGCCCTACTATCAGTGCTGCCGATTGAATATCCCTTACCCCGTCGAGAAACAGCTTCGTGATCCTGTTGGCATCATAATTCATCGCAACACCTGTCGCCAGTCCCATGGCAAAGAAGAGGGTGGCAATCTCCATAATGTACCAGCCGTATCCCATGACTCCTGTTATCAGGAAGAGTATGGTAAAGAGCAGTAGTCCGATGACAAAGAAGTGGACCGATTTTCTCAGGGTGAGCCATCCCGTCAGGGCAAAGAGACCGGCAAGCACCGGAATGACAGGAAGGGTCAGGCTGCCCTCGCCGAAAGTGAGTGAGGTAACAGGATAAAAGACGGAGAAAACAATCATGACTGCCAGCAATATGAAATATATGACCCAGGCAGATACCGGTGTATGGTACCTGATCTCCGTCTGTGTGCCGGAGTGCAGTGTGCGCCAGTAATCATCATCATCCCTTACAGGTGAACGGTGGGGATTCTTCCTGATCTTACCGGCATAACGGAGTATATAGGTAAATCCCACAACGTTGATCACCACCCACATGAATAACCTGTACTCCATCCCTGAAAAGAGAGGTATATCGGAGAGACCCTGAGCAATACCGACAGTGAAGGGGTTAAGGAACGCGCCTGCAAAGCCCAGTGCTGCCGCAACAAAACAAAGAGAGACCCCTACAATAGAATCATATCCCATTGAAACAGCAAGCGGCACGAAAATTATCGTAAAGGCAATGGTCTCCTCGCTCATTCCGAAGACTGCCCCGAAGAAGCTGAACATTATCATAATAAGGATGAAGATGAGATTGTCCGCGCCAAGCCTTTTCACGAACCCTCTGCTGCTCATACGGCCGGTAAGGCGAAGCACCGATCCTATGGCCACGTCTATGGCTTTGCTCTCATTCATTATCCAGAATGCTCCTCCGATTATCAGGATGAAGACAATAATGTCGGCCTTGTCGACAAATCCGTCAAACAGTGCGGAGAACACCTGCCATGTCTGCGGATGCTTCTCAGTATAGTGAAATGAACCGGGGATAACTACACTACGGTCAATTCCGTTAACTGTTACCGACTGCCTGTCGAAGGTGCCTCCGGGGACCAGCCATGTAAGCACTGCACAAAGTACTACTATGCTGAAGACAATTACATAAGTGTGCGGGATCTTTTTAAACATACCGGGCCTTTTGCCCTGCAAAATAGTGATTAGTCATGGAATTTCAAGCAGGGGAAACAGGTCTGAAGTCTGAAGGTCTGAGGTCTGAAGGTCTGAGGTCTGAAGGTCGTGACGGTCTTTTTATGGTTGTCTCATCAGGACACCGAGAACGCGCTCCCTGGTTTCCGCAGGGGTGGGATTTAACTCTTCGGTTGCAAATGTCCCGCGTTCGGGATCAATACGCTCGAAAACCATCATATATAGTTCGAAGATAATCTCCAGGCTCACCCTGTATCTCGGTTCCATCAGCGGGCATACCTTCTTCATGACTGAGAGTGTCTGCCTGCGGTAGCTGTCTGAGATATCATAATATTCGCGCATCATTGTGCGGAACCCTGCAGTCAGCCGTTCACCATGCGCCATACCTTTAAGCTCTGAGCGGGTAATGTTATGCTTAGCCATGATGTCATCGGCAAAATAGCTGAGATTATTGATCTGGTCTTTGCGGAAATCGCGTATGATATGGACGAAATAACTGAACATGGCACATGGTTCGGCAGTAAGCCTCACGTCAAATGGAGGATCATAATATTTACCGTCTCTCTCCTGCAGTCCGGCCAGGTGAACAAATATCGATGCAGGTGATACGGATGCCCCTCCGGAGTACCGGATGAAGTCAGACAGTGAAGCGAACCCATCGTGGGTTATATCATACATCATTGATTCGGCAAAAGCCTCAAGAGCCCATAACGGTATCCTGAATCGTTCCACCGTGTAGCCCAGTTCATTATTGAAAGGGGTGGTTTTGAGGCCGGTACTTATCATACCCAGCCAGCTGTTTACATCGGAAGTAAATCGTTGCTTTACATCCTCGTTGATACCCTGGTTGGCAGCCTTGTGATCATCAATCAGATCATCCAGCGCCCTCATGAACCGGTAGCATGTGCGTGCAGCACCATAGCGCTCATTGTCCCAGAAGTTGGCTGCTATAAGTATGTTAGGATGGTCAATGATCTTTTCAAAGTCGATTGACTCAAAGACAGCCATGAATTGGTCTTTCGTTCTCATCTGTTCCCGGGCTTAGACTCTTTTTTGTTCGTCAATAATTCTCTCCGATACAAGTCGTGCCGATAACAGTACCATCGGGATGCCGTTTCCGGGGTGTGTGCTGCCGCCGGTAAAATAGAGGTTCCGGTAGCGCCTGTCCCTGTTGTGAGGCCTGAACCAGCCCATCTGCAAAATATTATGGCCTATACTTCCGAACACAGAACCCCTGCTCACGTTGAGGGCCTCGATCCAGTTTTCAGGTGTAGTCACTATCTCAAACTTGATATGTTGTTCAATATCATCGAACCCTGCCTTCTTTAACTTTCTGAGCACTGCCAAACGGACCCTGTCTGTTATCATGTCCCAGTCCTGAGGACGTTTCGGGTCGGTGTGACCCACACCGACAGCCACTGAAAGGGTGTCGCATCCTTCGGGCGCAGCGGTAGGATCGGTGCGCACCGGAGCGTGAATATAGAAGCAGGGATCATCGCCAACCGACTTGTCCCTGAAAATCGTATCAAGCCCCTGACGGTAACTATCCGAGAGGAATGTGCTATGGTGTCCCAGCTGCGGATATTGTTTATCAAGTCCCCAGTGCAGCACCAACGCAGAGCATGAGTATTTCATCCTGTCAAGACGTCGTGACCTGGCCCCTGGAGGCAGAAGCCGGCGATATACATAAGGAAGGTCGGCATTTGCAATTATCACGTCAGCCCGTGCCACACTTCCGTCTTCAAAGACAACCCCCGATGCCTTTTTCTTTTCGACAAGGATCTGTTTAACAGGCTTTGCCATATGGAAGCGCACTCCTTTTTCCACTGCTTTTGCCATAAGACGCTCCGCGACACTGTACATGCCTCCTACAGGAAACATCGACCCTTCAGTCAGCTCGGCAGCCGGTATCATAGAGAAGAGTGCAGGAGCAGAGAAAGGGCTCTGGCCTACATAAATATTCTGGAAGGTGTATGCCATCCGCAGGTGTTCCGACCTGAAGAAACGTGCCGTATAACGGTAATGGTTCAGGTAGGTCTTCAGCTTTACCAGCAGGAGCGCATTGCTGAGGTTGAAGAACTGAAAGAACCTGGTGAAATTTCGCCCGAGCAGCTTGTCAAAGCCTATTGTATACAGGCTAAATCCTTTGTTCACATACTGCTCCGCCTTTGCATAACTACCCGGCTCTATCTTCTCAAGCTGTTCCCCCATCCTCTTTTTGTCGGTGGTAAAGGCCAGTTTCGTCCCGTCATCGAACCAGAGTGTGTAAATATCATCAAGAGGCCTGATCTGCATGTCTTTCTCAAGTGTCAGTCCCAGTGATTTAAATACATCACGATAGACCTCAGGCATAAGTACCATCGTTGCGCCAAGATCAAAGCGGTGTCCGTCACGCACAATATGTCCGCAACGTCCTCCGGCATTGGCATTCTTCTCATATACATCGACCGTGTAGCCATGTTCTGCCAGAAAGATTGATGTTGCTATACCCCCGATTCCGGCACCTATAATAAGCGCAGTTTGATTATCGGCCATTTGTCATCATATGATTGTTGGTATCCATTTCCGTTTTATTGCCAGGTCCGGCAACTGAAATGCAAATATATGAATTAGGTATCCAAGCTCATAAAAAGTAGCTGGTCAACTGCGGTTTCTGAAGGGTGAGTGACGGAAATAATACCCTGACCATTTGTTAACCGCTCACCAGGGATGGTGGACCAGAGGTTTGATCTCCTCATCATATATTCTGGAGATACCCGCTACCTGTTCATCAGTAAAGCCGGGAAGAGAGCAGGCTCCGATGTTTGTTCTCACCTGTTCCGGTGACGAGGCTCCCGGTATGATGCAGCTGACCTCGTCACGTAATAATATCCACTGCAGCGCCACCTGTGACAGCGGTACCGTTACGGGGAAAAGCTCCTTAAGGCGTGAAACAGCTCTTAACCCTGTCTCATAAGGGACTCCGGCAAAGGTCTCTCCCCTGTCAAACATCATCCCGTTTCTGTTAAAGAAACGGTGGTCACCGGGTGCGAACCTGGTGTCAGGTCCGAATTTCCCGGAGAGAAGCCCGCTGGCAAGCGGCACACGGATGATGAGGCCAACGTTTCTCTCCTTAGCCATCGCAAACAACCTTTCATGTGGGCGCTGGCGGAAGATATTATATATTATCTGAATGGTAGTGACATTGTCATATTCTATCGCCTTGACGGCCTCTTCCACCTTTTCGACGCTGACGCCCAGGTTCCGGATTTTCCCTTCCTGTCTCAGCCTGTCAAACTCACCGAATATTTCCGGCCTGTAATAAACCTCTGTCGGAGGACAATGGAGCTGTATGAGGTCAAGGCACTCAGTGCCGATTCTTTTCAGAGAGGCTTCCACGTAACTCCTGAGCACGGAAGGGGTATATCCCTTGCTGACATGCGGTGTTATCTGCCTCCCGCATTTTGTTGCAATACGTACTTTGCCTCCTGTTTCCCTGACTATCCTGCCGACTGCCTTTTCACTCTGACCGTCAGAATAGACGTCGGCGGTATCAATGAAATTGACTCCCCTCTCTATTGCCTCCCTGATTATTGTGTCAGCCAGTGTATCATCAAATTTCGACCCCCATTTGCCCCCGACCTGCCAGGTGCCCAGCGATATTTCCGAGACCTCAAAGCCGGTCTTGCCAAGTATTCTGTAATTCATCATCCGATATTCCTGATAATTAATGTGTCTCTTAATTAATCTGCTATAATATAAAATGAAATACTGAATCCGATTGTCAGGGGTTTGAGGTTTATACTGTTATCAGTCAAAAGCCTGTTTCCCCTTGAATATATCCAGGGAGAATGGTTGATTTTTGTTGCGTAACCGCCAAAGAGACCTACAGACCAGTAATCGCCCTGCCCGAAGACCTGTGAGTACATAAGGTATTCTATGTTCAGTCCGGCTACAGCTATCGCCTGGTTAAACCTCAGGTCAAGGTCCCGTTCGTCGAGATAGCTGGTCAGGCTTATCTTCCTCTCACCAGAGTAGTTTAAGAGTCTGTATCTCAGCCATCGCAACGAGACCATGGGTGTTATTCTTAGCCTGCTCGTGCTTACAAGGTCAAATCCCAGGTTGATCTTGTAGGCAGTATTGTTCAGGTTTATGATGAGGGTGTCATTATTATCCCTGTAACCGTATCCCAGTCCCAGTCCCAGTCCGAAATAGACTCCTGAGAATGATGCTCCCAGTTCAGGCCCGGCTACCGAGAAATAATCCATCACCTCCGTGTTGTAGCTGCCGAGTAGCGGGGCAAACTCATTAAAATCGGAGAACACTGCGTCAAGGGTCATTGATGATCGCACTACCACCATGTTGTTTCGACCGGAATATGGTTCATCACCGTATGTCTCCCCGGTGATGTACATGGGGGTAAGGCTGATATTCAGGGGAAAAGTTGTTGTTTCGTCAATAACAACTTCTACAGGGTTAAATCCAAGGCACTCAACCTTAAGATTCGATCTCTTTCCTTCCGGAAGGAGCAGATGAAAAATACCATTTCTGTCTGCAGCGGTGCAGTTTGCGGTATTTACCTGGCATATCGTAGCACCTACAATAGGAACGTTACGGGTGTCTTTGATCATGCCGGTGACCAGGGTCTCCTGTGCTTTCATGGCGACGGACAATGTCGCCGCGAGAAGCAGGGTAAGGAAGGTCTGTTTCCCTAGTTCCATTTCTCAGCTTTCTCCAGCGCAGCTATATCAGGTTTCTCAGATGCCAGTTCGAGCGACTCCCCGTAAAGTTCTTCAAGGTTGCCAAGATCTATCCCGGAGCCTTTTCTAATAAACAGAGGGATTTTATAAAGCGGGGCTTCCACCGTCAGGTATGTGCCGCCTGAATACTCTTTTCCTTCCGGTGACCATGCATCAATCCAGGTCTCACCGGCGGGGAGCCATACTCTCTGTTCGCTGGCACCGCTCTGCCAGATGGCTGAGACAAGGATATCAGGGCCGAACATATAGGTCTGCCATTCTTTCCATGACTCTTTCTGATCGGGAAATACCAGGAAGAGAGGTCTGATCACCGGAGTGCCGTCATCATGGGCTTTTTGTGCCTGTTCGGTAACATAATCCTTCAGCTGCATCCTGATCTTTGAGTATAGTCTCCATACAGCGATAAGCTGGGAATCAAAGTGCGGTTCCCCGGGGTTATCCCAGAATCCTTTGTTGTTTGTAGGTCCTACCTCCATAATGGGAGAGAAGCAACCGAATGCGAGCCACCGCATAGCTGTCTCTCTTGAAAAGGAGCCCCAGTAGCCCCCTATGTCAGAGCCCCAGATCGGGTATCCCATTACGGCACATCGTTGTACTCCAATGATAGCCGAACGTAGTCCTTCCGGTTTTCCATCGGTGTCGCCGGCCCACATGGCCCCGTATCTCGAACTGCCTGTATACTGTGCCCTGGGGAAGAGAACGAAATTATCTCCGAGGATAGGTTTAACAGCATCAAAGGTGGCATTCACATACTGCCTGGGGAAATCATTGTAATTCTCGCGGTATGACCTGCCGTCATAAGCCGTCAGATGCAAAGAGTCGAGCAGCTTCTCGCCGTCGGCACGGTCAAGCTTAAAGCCTCTGATACCCATCCTTGCCATTTTGCCCGGGCCGTTCTCTCCCCACCATTTCACGGCATCGGGATTGGTAAAGTCCATTAGTACCTGGTCCGGAGCGTTGCCGTGCATTTTACTGACGAGATAATAGTTGTTGGCTTCGGCATACTCAGCCATCTTGCCTATGACATAAGGCGCAATCCAGATCATCAGCTCCTTATTGTTGCTATTGAGCCATCTGATCATCCCTTCCGGATCAGGAAACCGGTTCAGATCCCATTCATAATCACTGAACCCGTGTGAACCGACAGCCCAGGGACGGTCAATCCAGGTGGCTGTAAAGGGTATATCAAATGCCTTCATCATAAGAACATCCTCAACCATATCAGTGTTGTAAGGAGCTCTTTTAGCAGTGCCGTCATAATATGCGGCATTGTTGGAGTGCTCGTCTCTCCAACGCCAGGGGCCGAAAGCCCATTCCGGAGGCATATATGAAGGCCCTGATTCCATGGCATGTTTTTTTACTATCTCCATGGGACTCACGTCAGAATAGACTGTAAAGTCGAGGCCGGGTCCTTCGAACATAATATTGACTATGTCGTCTCTCCCGTTGCAGAAGTCTATGACACCCGGCCATGTCCCATGGACAAAAAGACCGTAATCAGCTGATGAGAGATAAAATGGCGCGTAAGCCGATACGGTATGCTGTAATTTGATATTTATCAGCTGACCTCTGAGGTCAAGGGCAGTCTCAATGCCGTCAGCCCAGGAGTTTTTCTGGTGCCCGTCAACTACCCTCTCAAATATACCTGTGAAAAACTCATCGGGCGCTGCGCCGATGTTAAGAATCCATCCTGAGATATCTGTTTTGTCTTTTCCCGCCTGCGCGAGTCTGATCATGATATCGCCTCCCGTCTTCTCTGCTGTCATGACGATGCTTCTATCGCCATCACTGCTCCATGTAAACACAACATTGTTTTCTGCCGGTACCGACTGCTCCGGAAGTCCTTCCAACCATGTCACACGTCCATCGGTGATATAACCGATGCTCCCGGTAGAGTCATCAGGTGAGATGATGGACAGTACCTCACCTTCCTGCCCCGTAATTTTGATTTCCGGGAATTTATCTCCCAGGCGTACGGAGACACCCGTTTCTGATCCGCCTGAACATGAGGTGATCAGGGTGAGACCTGAAGCCAAAGCCAATCCGCATAGAAGTATTCTGATTCTCATGATATATTTTTTAACGTCTCAATATAGTAAATTTTTATTTTCCGGCACTCATTGCCCCGGTAAATGGTAATCCGGGGCATGCGCGGACCAGCCTGGTGCCTGCACAACATCTTTTTCAATATTTAAAAGTATTATTTTAGGCTCCTTATCAATAACAGTGTGAAGATGCAAAAGATCATAATCTTATACCTGGTTTCTTTACTGACTCTCCAGTTGCCGGCACAGGAGAAAAAGTCTCTCACAATAGACGACCTTGTTACCTGGAGGCGTATCAACGAGAGAGTTATCTCCAATGACGGATCACTTATCGCATTCAGGCTTGAACCATCACAGGGCGATCCTGTTGTTGAGCTTTACAACGGTGAAGGAGGGATTAAAGCCTCATTCAACTGTGCTACAGGCATAAGCTTCTCATCTGATTCCCGCTTCCTGTTTTTCACAATCAAGCCGCCGCAGGACACGGTGAGAGCTCTGAAGCTTAAAAAGACAAAGAAGGAGGAGATGCCGCTTGATAAACTGGGGATCTATAATGTGGCGACCGGTGTTACAGACACCATCATGAGACTGAAGTCATTCGGTTTGCCGGCAAAATGGTCAGGCTGGGTAGCCTGGCAGACCGAACCTGTGAAGAGCAAGCCTGCTGCTCCGAGGGATACCACTGGCAGCAGTAAGGAGAACGGTAAAAAGCCAAAGAGCCAATCAGCTGAAAATGGTTATACCCTTTTTTACAGAGACCTCTCCGCCGGAGGGACCGACTCGGTGTCATTTGTTACAGAATACCATTTTGCCGCGGAGGCTGAGAAGATCATCTGTGCAACTACAGGAGACGATAACGG